>CALWOS010000288.1 GCA_944383185.1 uncultured Oscillospiraceae bacterium | reverse complement strand
TAATGATTATAATTTAAGCGTTGAAGGAACAACTTGTCCAACTACGGCATGTGCTATGACTAATGAAAGTGGAATAGCAATTATAAATGGTAATAGTGATGGTTTTAAACTGGCTGCTAGTTGTGCTGAAATGGGTGGAACAGAATTAAGTTTGAAAACTAATGAAGTTCATGATTCTGGTTTAAGAAATTATATTTTATTTAATGATGAATTGTGGCGGATAGTTGGAATTTTTGATGGTGAGGTTAAAATAGTAAAAGATATTCCACTTCCAAACGATATTTATAATCAACCAACTTATACAAGTACCGAAACTTCTTTGGAATATAACTTAAAATATGAAAGTCCGGGAACAAAATATGGTTATTATATATATAAACAATTAACTGATAATAGCTATAATAATGACTGGACTACCTCTGGTGTAAAAGCTTATTTAAATGAAGAGAGTGGATATTATGGAACTATAAAGGAAGGTTATAAAAATTTAATTAGTAATACAACTTATTATTTAGGAAATATTGAAATTGGAGAGAATTCAGATGGTTCGTGGAGCATTCAAGGAACAGCTAGCGAAGTATATAATCAAGAAAGAAGTAGTAATATATGGGAAGGCAATCAAGTAAGTTGGACAGGAAAAATAGGGCTTTTATATCCAAGTGATTATGGCTATGCTTCAAATACTAGTAATTGGAATAGTGATATGAGCTTGTATTACTCAAATGGTGGTAGTTTAAACAATTGGCTATTTAATACCGAAGCATATTTTTCTTGGTTTTTGTCACCGTCTTCGATTGGTTCAGACGCTGTGCTTCACTGGGATGGCATTGGCACTGTGAACGGCAGCACTGCTCGCTACGATGGCTCTCTCCGCCCAACCCTTAATCTAAAATCAACAGCCATAGTGACATCCGGAGATGGAAGTTATAATAATCCATATGTGTTAATAGAAAGTTAAGGTTTCCTTGATGGCTGTGACATCAGGAAACAGCTTTAAAAATAAAGAAAAAATACAAAATATTACTATCTCTTGCGCAATTAAAAGAGAGGTATATATGAATAAAATTAAATTAAGAAAAAGTGGAACTTTTTATAATGTTTATGATGATGATTGTTATATTCTCTACTTTTTCTTTCATTATCAAATAAAAAATCAAAAAATAGGTTTTCCAAAATCAGCTCTTAATAAAGTTATAAATAAACTAGAAGAACATAAAGTTGATTATGAAATTATTGGTGATAGAGAAGAAAAAAAACAATTTAAAAAATTAAATCGTTATTTAAAATATGTTAGACTTGGTAAAGAAAAATATAATCAAGATCTAAAATATCAAAATATTATGGAAAAATTAGAACAAGCCGATGATTTTAAACTAGAAAAAATATTAAAACAAATTGAGGTTTTACTCGATGAATGAAGATAAATTTAAAATTATTCGTTCTTTAAAAGATTTTATTATTTTAATAGATACAATTATTATTAATTATCTGAAAAAAGAATATGAACTTAGAAATCGTTTAGTATATGATATTTATCAAGTTTTAGAATATATTTATGAAGCTAATTATCAAGATATTAAAGATAGAAAAAATCTGCAAATAAAAGCTATTATGAAATTAAATATAATTGATTTTTATATAGAATATAGTTATAAGAAAAAAATAATTAGTGAAAAACAAGCATATCAATTAAGTAGTAAATTATTAAATATTAATAAAATGATTTATAAATGGATGCATTATGAAAAATGTAAAAATTAAAGATTTATTAAATATTTATGATTTAGAAATTCGAAAAAATTGTCGTAATAAACAAAAATTATATTTGTTTGAAAGAAATAAAATGCAAAATATTAGTCAAATTTATGATTTATTAGTAAATGATACTTATTACCCAAAACCATATAATATCTTTATTATAAAAGATCCTAAGTATCGAATTGTTATGTCTTTAAGTGTTCGTGATAAAATTATTAATCATTATTTTGCGAGATATATTTTATTAGCAAAATTAGATAAATATTTAGATTTTCGTTCTGTTGCAACAAGAAAAGGATATGGAATTGATTATGGAATTAAATTGGTTAAAAAATATTTAGAAAAAAATAAACAAAAAGGAAAATTTTATATTTTAAAAATTGATATTAAAAAATATTTTTATAATATTGATCATGATATTTTAAAATGTTTATTAAAAGATAAATTAGAGGAATCGGAATATCAATTATTAACAAGAATTATTGATAGTACTAACGATTCTTATATTAATGATACTATAAATAAAAAAATAAATGCGGAAGTAAAAAAAAGACCACATGATATTTTAAAAATAAAAGATTTACCAAATTATAAAAAAAATAAGGGACTTAGTTTAGGTGCAATGACAAGTCAATTTTTATCTATTTTTTATTTATATAAACTGGATAATTATATTATTCATAAATTAAAGTTACCATGTATGGTTCATTATATGGATGATATAGTAATTTTTTATCATGATAGAGATTATTTACAAATTAGTTTAGAAAAAATAAAAATAGTATTACATGATTTTTTTAAATTAGAAATAAATAATAAGAAAACAAAAATTTTTTCGTGTTATGAAGGGTTTGTTTTTCTTGGTTATCGTTTTTTTATTCGAAATGGTAAAACAATTATAAAAATTAGCCAAGATACATTAAAAAAGATCAAAAGGAGAGTAAAAAAATAAACTATTTATATAAAAAAGATAAAATTTCTTTTGAAAAAGTTTTTTGCAGTTTAAATACTTACTTGTATAGCTTTAAGTATGCAAGTAATTTTAAAGTAGTAAAAATAGTTAACAAATACTTTTGGGATAAGCTAAATAATTAAAAGGTGAGTTTTTGTCTCCGTCTTCGAATGATTCAGACAATGTGCTTAACTGGAATGACATTGGCAATGTGAACGACAACAATGCTAACAACAATGGCTCTCTCCGCCTAGCCCTTTATTGTTAGAATAATAAGATTAAGGTTTTAATATGTATATGTAAAGGACAAGTTTATCCGTGATTTTATCAGAAAGGAAATATAGATAACTTAAGTATTTATACTTTGGTTTAAGACTATATATGAGTAAATATAAAAGATACTTATTTCTAAAAAAAATATATCCAAATTATGTTATTTTTCTTTTAAGTCATCAAAAATTAATTACGTTTGATTATGATTTAAAGTTAATAGAACATATAGGAATTAAAGATTTTTTTAATTTAAAAATTAATTATTTAATTTTAAATTGTTTAGAAATATGTGAAAAAAAGGAATATAGAGAAAATTACTATTTTTACTACTTTAAGCTTATTTTATTAAGAGAAATTGTTATTTATTTAAAAAATAAAGAAAATGGTTCTTAAACATTAATTTAAATTTAATTAAATTTAATACTTGATTTTTTTTATAATTTTTTTATTATTAATACTAATAGAATAGTTTTTATTATTATTTATAACAAAAAATTTAAAAAGT
>CALWOS010000287.1 GCA_944383185.1 uncultured Oscillospiraceae bacterium | reverse complement strand
GAAAAAATTAAAAATATATTTGAAAAAAATGATGCAATGGATAAAAAGCATTTAATAACCAAAGAGTTGGTTATGGAAGACATTGAAAGAGAATTTGGAGCAGATAAAGGAAATAAGATATTTGAATATTTAAAGGCAGAAAAAATTATAAAGAAAAAATCTAGTAAATTTTATTTTTCAGAGAAAGCTCAGAATAGTGCATTTTATAGATATGGACTTACAAATTTAAAAACAGTTGGAATAATTCTTGCAATAGCTATAATAGCAGGTGTTGCAATAGTATTTTTCCAAGAACGTGAAGAAGATAATAGTTACTTAAATGCAGTAGAAGATGGTGTTCGAGCATCTACATTTGAGATAGAAGGTACAGATATAACCTTGGATTTTGGAGAAGAAATGACTATACTGTCTAATTCAGAGATAGTATATTATTTCGGATCACAATATGCTAATGTATATGATTGCTTAGCTATTAGTGAAGATTTTGAGAAAATGATTATGGTATTTGAGAATGATAAGGTAATAGAAGGAAAAGAATATACAGCAGAGGAATTCCTAAAAGTATCAATGAATGATGAAAATTTGGAGATACAAGAAAGTGAAATCTCAGGTCATAAATTTTATATAGTAAATACACCATATGAAACAGAAGATGGTACAGAGTATATTGAACAGACTTTTGTTTATGATAATGGTGAAAAATTTATATGCATCATTTTTGACAGTTTGGCAAGTGATCCATTAGATCCAAATACAATAATTAAATAACAAAAAATAATACATCAAAAGTGAGAAGGACAAAAAAATAGATGAAAAAATATAAAGCTAGAGATAGAGAAATGCTAAATTTGTTCGTCTCACTTTTCATGTTATGGAGGTTTTATGATAAAAGTAGAGAATGTAAAAAAGAAGTTTATTAAATACAATAGCAAAAAAGTAAAAGAAGAGTTTTATGCTAATAATGGTATAAGTTTTGAAGCAAATGATGGAGAAATAGTAGGTATATTGGGACCAAATGGCGCTCGGAAAAACTACTTTACTAAGGATGATAGCTGGAATACTAGAACCAACAGAAGGAAAAATAACTTTTGATAATTTAAACTATAGAGATAATGAGATAGAGATAAAAAAGAATATAGCCTATTTGTCAGGAAACACTAAATTGTATGATACTCTTTCAACTTACGAACTTTTAAAAATGTGTGCATTTATTTATGATGTGCCAAAAGATAAAATAGAGGATAGAATAAAAGAAATATCTAAAATATTAAATATTGATAGCTTTTTATATAATAAAATAGCAAATCTTTCAACCGGGCAAACTCAAAGAGTAAATATTGCTAGATGTTTAATACATGACCCAAAATATTATATTTTGGATGAGGCAACTACTGGATTGGACATCATTTCTAGTCAGATAATACTAGATTTTATAAAACAAGAAAAAAGTAGAGGAAAAACGGTTTTATATTCTACACATTATATGGAAGAGGCTGAAAATATTTGCGATAGAGTAATAATGATAAATAAGGGAGAAGTTATAAATTCTGGAACACCTGATAAGATTAGAAAAGATACTAATACTACAAATTTGAGAGATGCTTTCTTCGCTATGGTAGGAGGTGTTACAAATGAAGAGTAATCTGTTTAATATATTAAAAAAAGAATTAAGAGAAGTATTTAGAGACAAAAAATCTCTTGCCATGATGCTAATAATACCAATATTTATACCACTTATTATGCTTGGTATGTCAGCATTATTTGACATGCAAGCTAATAAAGATATAGAAGAGTATAATAAAATAGGATTTGCTTATGATTTAAGTGATGCAGAAAAACAAATAGCAGAGCAAATGAATATTGAAGTGATAAATGGTACAGAAGATGAGCTAAAGACAAAGTATGAAAATGGAGAAATTAATTTGTATATTACCAAAAATGCTAATATATATACAATAAATAATGATAACTCAGACAATAGCTCATATGCTAAAGGATTAATGGAAGAATATTTTAATGCATATAAACAATATTTACAACAAGACTATTTGCAAAACCAAGGAGTTAATCCAGATGAAGTGTTTAATATTATTACAGTAGAGGAAAATGTATTTGAAGAAGATAATTATTTTGGAAATTATATTAAAAACTATGCTTTCTTATTTATAATTATGGCAATTACAGTTTCAGCCACTTATCCAGCTACAGATACAACAGCAGGAGAGAAAGAAAGAGGTACTCTAGAAACATTATTAACATTCCCAATAAAAAGCAGGGATATAATAGTAGGTAAATTTTTATCAGTTTCAATTTCATCAATAGTCACTGGATTAATTAGTTTTGCACTTGCAATAGTAGCATTATATATATCAAAAGATATGTTTGCTATATATGAAGATGTGGATATAATGTACAGTATTCCAAGCATTATATTTGCAATGATAGTAATAATAGCATATTCATTCTTTATAAGCGGATTATGCATATCAATAGCAAGTACATCAAAGACATTTAAAGAAGCGCAAAGTGCACTTACACCATTAACATTTATATCATTTTTTCCAAGCTTTGTAGTGTTTATGGTAGGAGTACAAACAACGCCAATATTGGCTTTAATACCATTTTTAAATTACTCATTAATCTTTACTGATATAAATGCAGGTAACGTAAACTGGCTAAACATTGCCTTAATGATTATATCAA
>CALWOS010000286.1 GCA_944383185.1 uncultured Oscillospiraceae bacterium | reverse complement strand
CGGATCGACCTCCCCGCCGTTACCCTCCCGCGGGAAGCGTGGAAACAAATTGCCTTTTCCGTACCGGATTTGGAGGGAGATCAAGTCCACGATATTGGGTGGAAAATAGAGATTGCCCCACAGGAGCCGCCTTGGGCGTTGGGAAAAGTATATGTGGATGATATCCGTGTCACGGGTCCTATGGAGTATACCATTGACCTCAACCGGCAGAGAATGGAATTTGGCGAGCCAACGCCGTTTTCCACCAATGATTGTGATGCGCGGCTGGATCAGGGGATGCTGTGCCTCCGGACGGGCAAGGCAAATGCCGCTCAGGCATTTACCGGGAATTATTATATGCGCAGCGCGTCTCTGGAAGCGGAAGTAATTGTGGACGCCGGAGATACGGCTGGGCTGATCCTGCGGGGGCAGGGATGCCGCAGATACTATGCTTTGGGGTTTTCCGGCAGAGACCGGGTCAGCATTTCCAAGTGGGAGGACGGAAAACGGACAGACCTTGCATCCAGGGAATTTCCTTGGATGTACGGCAAGACGTATTCTTTGCGAGCTGAGGCCAGGGAGGACTGCCTGACCCTGCGCATCGGGAATGAAACCGTGCTGGAGGTGCGGGATGGAAGCCTTGCCTATGGTATGCTGGGTGTGTGTCAGGGCGAGGGAACGGCAAGCCGCTGGAGCGGATTTCATATCGCGGCATCCGTGTAGCCGGAAACGGGCGCGCCGTGCGGCAACGATAGGAAACACGCGGGTAACTGCCTGCTTCGCTGGCACTTCCCAATACCTGGAAATTTAGAAGAACGAGAATCATGATACGGTTGAGCCATGGCCTGCGGCAGCGGGCCATGGCTCTCGGCTTGTCAGAAGAAGCCGTTTGCGGGGAGAAACGTACAACATGGTCCCTGCAGGAGACAGCATAGGCTGTGACCGGACCAGCATATTCCCGCTGATGCGGGCAAGATTGATAAAGCCGGGACGATCCATGGCGAAAGGGTGGGGAATTCGTGGAACACAGACAACGCCTTGCCCCTTTGCTGCCGCATGTATGTTTCCCATGTCCGAGGCATATCCTGTACCAAAGCTGCGGGGAAAGGGGGAGGCCTATGGCCTATGATACGGAAAACCGCGGGGGACAAAAGCCCCATCAGCTCATCCTTCAGGATCGGGCCCGGCTGACGGTGACCGGCGTGGAAGAAGTGGAGAGCTTCGACGAGGGCGAGGTGACCATGCACACAGCAGGTGGCACCCTCCTGGTGCGGGGGGAGGGCCTCCATGTGGGAAAACTGAGCCTGGACACGGGGGAGCTGAGCCTGGAGGGGCATGTTTCGGAGCTGTGCTACGTGGAGCCGGCCCGAAAAGAGAGCTTCTGGGCCCGGCTGCTGCGGCCATGATGCCCCTGCCTGTGGTGCAGCAGCTTCTCCAGGGCTGGCTGAGCCTTTTGTTGGGGGCCGGGCTGGGGCTTTGGTATGATCTGCTCCGGGCGCTGCGGCGCACGGCGGGGCGGAAAACGGTGACGGCCCTGCTGGACTTCCTGTTCTGGATCCCGGCTGGCACCGCGCTTTTCGCCTTGGGAATGGGGCCGGGACAAGGCCAACTGCGCCTTTTTATGCTTCTGTCCTCCATTTGCGGGGTGGTGCTGTACTTCTGCCTGCTCTCGGCCAAGATTCTTCCCGGAGCTCAGGCGCTGTGGCAGTGCTGGGCCAATGGCGCAAAAATGCTGTCAAAGCCCTTCCTTGGTGTAAAAAAAGCATGGATAAAACTCTGGCGCATGCGAAAAAAAGCTTTCCAAATCCGGAAAAATGGTTTACAATAATAAGAGTTCGAAATGACCGCTTCCGCTTTATGGGCGATGCGGCGCCAAAGACCCCGGGGAATTCTCCCCTTGCCGGGAAAGGGAGGTACAGCATGAAAATCAAACTTCGCAAAGCGAGCATATTTGCCAAGATCGTCATCGTAGCATTGCTGCTGTATGCCGGGGTGAGCCTGGTGCAGCTCAACCAGCGCATCGGCCAGGCCCAGACGGAACAGGCGGCCCTCCAGGAAGAGGTGGATGCCTATGTCCGGGAGAACGCCGAGCTCAGCTATAAGATCGAGCACAGCGAGGACGAGGACATTATTGAGGACATCGCCCGGAATGAACTGGGTTTGGTGGAGCCGGGAGAAAAAATATTTATTGACGTGAGCAACTAAAGCGGATACAATATTACCGTCTGAGAAATCCACTGCGGAAAACCAAACAGATGAGGTAGAGAGAGCTATGCAGCCAGAGGTGGGAGCAATTTATGAGGGCCGGGTCACCGGCATCACGAAGTTCGGAGCCTTTGTCACGCTGCCGGACGGCAGCAGCGGCCTGGTACATATCTCCGAGATTGCGGATGCCTATGTCAAGGAAGTGACCGACTATCTCCAACAGGGGCAGACGGTAAAGGTGAAGGTCATCGGCATAGGGGAGGGGAACAAGATCAACCTCTCCATCAAGAAGGTGAACCCGCCTGCACCCCGGCCTCCCAGGACGGGTGCGCCCCAGGGCGGGCCGCGTCCAGCATCGCCCCGCCCGCACCACGGCGGCGCCCCGGCGGCCACCGGCCGGGTCTATGAAAAAACCGCCAATGCCAGCTTTGAGGACAAGCTCAAGCAGTTTATGCAGGAGTCCGACAGCCGCAACGCTGGCAACAAGCTCTACCCCGACAAGAAGGGCCGCCGGCGGCGGGACAACTAGAAATATTCAATGCCTGATAATGGGTCCCCGGGAAGTGTGGCTTTCCGGGGATTTTTGATGGGAGAAGAAAGAAATGTGGTTTATGGTATTTGTCCGGCCCTTCCTGGCCGCTGCGTTAGGGCGCTTTCAGCTCCACGACATCCCACCCGGCGTTTGCCGGGAGAAAGGCGCGATGCCTTGCGGCAGTGCGCAATGTGTGTTATAGTCTGGGATAGAAGCAAAAAGAACAGAAAGTGATGGTTACATGAAAGCGATGCAAAGCTTACCGGCCGGTTACAGGGAAATTTACTCTGTCAATCTCCAAAAAGATAAAAAGGCTGCGGTGCTCATTAATGTTTTGGCGGTGCTGATTGCCGCGGCGATGGTTATCGCCGCCAACTTTTTTATTCCGATTTCTGAATTGTTTCAAATGGATATCGGCCTGCGAGATTATTGGATACGGTTTTTGGTTTTGATCGTTTCCATAGCCGTCTACATGTGCCTGCATGAACTCGTCCATGGTATTGTCATGAGAGCCTGTGGAACAAAAAAGGTCAGATATGGATTTACCGGGATGTACTTTTTTGCCGGCAGCGACGATTATTATGGGAAAAAGAGCTATATCGCGATTGCGCTGGCTCCTATTGTTGTTTTTCTTTTCGTGCTGATTCCGATCAATTTCGCGGTTCCGCGGGACTGGTTTTGGGTTGTTTATTTTTTACAGATCTGCAATATTGCCGGAGCGGCCGGCGATATGTTCGTAACAGTTAAGTTTGCGGGAATGCCGAAGGATATCGTGATCAGGGACAGCGGAGTGGGCATGACCGTGTATTCCAGAAGTCAGGCAGCCGGGGCGTGACCATCTTCCGGCATCCCTTGAGGGCGAGGCCTGTGAATGGACAGAAGATCAAACGGGACGGTGTCCCGGCGCTGTGATTTGCACTGAGGTCCAGCCAAAAACCTGGGCCATCTGACGGCACCGCCAGCGCGAGGGAGCGAAATTCGGCGGCGAAATTCATCTTCTTGCTGATTTCTTAATCTGCTCATGATAAAAATAGTTCACAATGACCGGCGGAGCATCAAATGGCCGCTTCATACTATCGTCGCTGGTCACATAGTCCAGCCCGATCTCGGCGGCATAGCGTTTCAGCTCCCTGTCCAGAAGCTCCCAATAGGTGCGATTTCCTTTTTGGTAAATCTCTTGATACAGCGGCACAAGCTGCGGATACCTTTCCCGGATGTAGTCGAGGATGGCCGCTTTGTAGCTGCCCCGCAGGTTGAGGTTTTCCAGCCAGATCAAGTTGCATTGCCCTTTCGCCCGGCCGATGATGGCCTTACCATCGGTGATGCCGGGGAAAATGGGGGAGACAAAGCAGGTGGTGCGGATGCCGGCATCGTGAAACGCCTTCATTGTGCCGCCAGCCGCCGCTGGATGCTGACTGCGCTGTCCATGTCATTTTTGAAGTTTTCATCCAGTGTATTGACGGACCAGGAGACACGGGCGTCCGGGAAAGTCTTGATCAGGTCCAGATCCCGCAGGATAAGGTCGCTTTTGGTAGCAATACTGATTTTGACCCCGCTGCCTTTGAGCTGCTCCATCGCCAGACGGATGGTGTCCAGGACCAGATTCACCGTCTGCTGTGTCCCAGTCTTGTAAGCCACGATACTGTTATCATAGAGGTCACGGATCATGGACAGGTACAGCACGCCCTGCTTGGTATGGATGTAAGAGATATCCGTGACCCATTTTCTGTTGGGTCTGTCTGCGTGAAACTCTCTATTCAGCAGATTTTCATACTTGTGGAGCTGCTGCCCCATCTGTCTCCATTTTCAGGGGCGGCGAATTTCAGACAGTAAACCATACTTCTTCATGATTCGCAGTACGGTTTTGGGATTGCGGCAGATATTCTGGCTCTTGAGCCACAGCCACATCCGGCGGTAGCCGTAGGTACCAAAGCTGCATTTCCGCTGCTCGGCAATCATCTCTGCAAGCCCAGCATCTTTTTCCGGCCTGTCCAGACGATGGACAAAATCATAGTATCCGCTTCTGGATACGGCAAAAAACGTGCACATGACGGACACCGGATATTCCTCTCTATGGCGATATATGATGTGATATTTTACCCTCGGCCTCACTTCCTTCCTGTGGATCGCAGAAAATCCCGCAGCAATTTGTTCTCCATCTGCAAGCG
>CALWOS010000285.1 GCA_944383185.1 uncultured Oscillospiraceae bacterium | reverse complement strand
GCTGACTTCTTTCAATTCGTCGTGCAAAAACGACATGCTCATTTGTTTATCCATGGGTTTATTATACCATGTTTTTGTCTGAATTTCAAGCCCCTTGCTTTGCGCGGTGTTGCCTTAGGGATGTATCCCTAATACCCTCAATTTAGAAAGGATAAACAAATGAGCAAAACAGAAAAAATGACCGAGCGCGTCACGGTCAAAATGGACGCGAACTTGAAAGCCAAGCTTCAACGAGAAGCCGAGCGGTGTGGCGGAGATATGTCGGCATATATTCGTTCCTTGATTGAGAATCGGATATCACAGGCGGCGGGGACTTGCTACAACTGCATTGGTCGGCTTGAAAAGGCATTGGATGCGGAGGATGTTGGATATGAGCTTCACGCCTTCATTCGTTCTAAGTACAAGGCAAAGGAGCGTGATAGCTGATGGCAACCACCTCGCTATGGGCGGTGAGAGGGACGATACGCGACGTGGTGGCTTACGTCAAAGACCCAAACAAGACCGCCAATCCCGATTATGATCTCAAAAACGTGCTGACCTATGCCACCGATAACGACAAGACCGAAAAGCAGTATTACGTTACGGGGCTGAACTGCTCACCGCATTTTGCCTTTGAACGTATGACAGCAACCAAGGAGCGATACGGCAAGCGCGGCGGCATCGTCGGATACCACGGGTATCAGAGCTTCAAGCCTGGAGAGCTAACACCCGAGGAATGTCACAAGATCGGTGTACTGACAGCCAAGCGAATGTGGGGTGACCGATTTGAGGTCATCGTGGCAACCCACGTCATAGGCTCGTCGGTATTGCATAACCATTTTGTGATCAACAGCGTATCCTTTAAGGACGGTAAGAAATATCGTTGGCAGAAAGGCAGTTATCGACAGTTGCGTCGAGTTTCGGACGAGCTTTGCCGTCAGTATCAATTATCCATCATCGAAAATCCAATGCCCAAGAAAGTCCCGAGGCAGATATGGATCGCAGAAAAGCAAGGCAAGGTCACCCACGCATCCATTCTGCGTCACGACATCGACCGCGCCATACGGAGCAATATCAGCTTCAAGTATTTCTTGCAAGCCATGGAATATCTCGGCTACGTTGTCGTGCGGAACAGCGACTATAAGCATCTCTCGCTCATCACCGAGGGATGGAGCAAGCCCATTCGAATTGATAGCTTGGGGGCGAATTATACCCTTGAAGCCATCGAGCGACGCATCCGAGACAATCTCCACAGGGAGCCCGTGCCGCATATCCGTAAACCGCAAAGGCGTGTAGCTTGCGAGCTTGAAAAGCAGATGAAGGCATTGGAACGGTATTCCACCATTGAAATACTGTTTATGATTTTCTTTGAGCTAATGGGGATTCCGTATGATGACCCATTCACCAAGGAGCAGAGGATGCCGCCGAAGTATGAGATCGCGTCACCATACTTTGCACAAGAAGCGATCAACAACGAAAGATATTGCCGCGAGATCCGCCTTATGAGTTGGTATGAGCTTCACACCACAGAGGACGTGACTGCATTCCGTGACAAGCGAAAAGCCGAGCTTCAAAATTTGGAGCGTGAGAGAAAAGCAGTTGACAACCGCAGACGTCGTCTTACTGATCCTGACGAGAAACAGAAAAACAGCACCGAGCGAAGCGCGATCACAAAGAAGATGACAAACGTCCGCAGGGAGATGAACCTTGCGGACGATATTTTATCCGATTCGATAAGACTTGCCAAAGTAATAGCCGCCGAAAAGGCTTGCGAGGAGCGTCTGGTGCCGGATAGAAGCAAACAAAAACACAAAGAACAGGAGAGATAAAATGTATAAGAAATTAAAAGAAAGAATCACCGGAACCACGCAGTATTATCTGCTGCGCAACGTACACCCGAGGGCAGAACAGCCTTTCCAAGTCCGCGACGATGAGGAAATGCAGGAGCTTGTAGAAAGCATACGAATGAACGGAGTCCTCAATCCACTTATCGTAACGCTAAGGCGTGGAGGTTATGAAATTGTGTCGGGACACCGCCGCTATGCCGCTTGTCAAAAGCTTGGTGTGGAGACTATTCCCGTTATTGTACGCGACCTTGATCCCGATGAAGCAACACTTTGTATGATCGATTCCAATCTGCACAGAGAGCATCTTCTGCCCTCGGAGAAAGCCTACGCTTATAAGGCGAAGATGGAGGTACTGAACCGCCAAGGTCAGCGATACGGACAAACTTCGTCGCAACCTGCGACAAAGTGGGATGCCGCCACCGAGATCGGCAAAGCAACCAACGAGAGCCGAGACCAAGTATTCCGTTATATCCGCTTGACTAATCTTATCAAGCCGCTGATGGATATTGTAGACAGCGGTCGAATTGCATTTACCCCCGCTGTGGAGATTTCCTATCTGCCGCATGAGTTGCAGGACAAGGTCGCGGAGATCTTTGAGAGAGACGAAGCCACGCCTTCCTATGCGCAAATGGTGAGATTCAGAAGACTTCACAGCGAGGGCAAACTTACGGCGGATACCATTGAGGATATTATGGCAAAGCCGAAAGCCAATCAGCGAGAGACGGTCAAATTCAGCTACGAGAGAATCGCCCGCTTCTTTCCTCCCGAGTATAGCACAAAACAGATGGAAGACGCAATTGTGCGGATTCTTGAAGAACGCAAACGAGAGGTGTCTCGCCTCCGCGACGATGAGGAAAGGGGTTGATCTATTGGGAAAGATAAACAGATGGAAATGGTTTTTATGTAAAGCGCGTTTTATCCTTGATAACAAGGTTGGCGGCTACCGTTGTCGCTCCCAAGTTCCCGAACACGAGATCTTGAAGATCGTGCGCATGTATGCGCCGATCATTACCGAATTTTTTGACAATGAGGAAGAAATGGCGAAATTTCAAAAGTGGCGTGAGGAGTACGAGGAAAAGGAATGTTTGGAGAAGGATGAGAAAGCAAAGAAGAAAGCGGGAGCGGCAAATGTAGTGTAATGGAGAAGCCACGGCAGGGAGTTTCCTTGCCGAGGCTTTTAGTACGCACAACCAAAAGTTGTAAAATCCGCCCGTAAATAAACTTTGCGGTTCTTGAAATGGCAAAAAATATTTGCTATAATATAGTCAAGATAAGCGCTTATCAATCTAAATAAAGGTGGATTGAATTTATGGAAATTAACTTGAAAGAAAAATTACGTGCATTGAGACAGCAGAAAAGCATTACCCAAGAAGCCCTCGCCAACCATCTTGGAATTACTCCTCAATCAGTCGGGAAGTGGGAACGTGGAGAAGGTTTTCCGGATATTACTTTGCTACCCAAAATCGCGTTTTACTTTGATGTGACTGTTGATGAGTTGCTTTGCGTTGATCAAGTAAAAGTAGAAGAAGCAATTTGTGAATATCAGCGACAAAGTAAAATTTGCTGTCAAAACGGTGAAAATCAGAAAAATCTTGAAATCTGGGAAAAGGCATATTCTGAATTTCCGAAGGATT
>CALWOS010000284.1 GCA_944383185.1 uncultured Oscillospiraceae bacterium | reverse complement strand
AGCCTGTAAAGTCCTCTTCGTCCGTGATAGACTGCTGATACCCGGTACCCCTGTCCATAAGGTAGGTAGGCGTGAGGTATGGCTGCCCTGCAAACACGTCTACTACGGCTTTGGCGGCGTCTGCCTGGAATTTTTGGTGCTTGAATTGAAGTTTTAACATATCGCCGCCCCTCAAATCACCCTGACACGCTTGGAAATGTCGTCCGCGTCCTCCGGCATGTACAGCTTGAAGATCTCGAACACGTTGATCTTGGAGGGACTGCTCGCAAAGCTCGAATCGCGGAACACCGCCCGGAGCGGTTTGCGGCTTGCGATCTCTTTGACGACACTTTCGGGGATATTGGCATCGAAGCAGGCGATGAGGTCACCGTCGTTATAGGTATGTACGGTGCAGCCCTCGATTTGTTCCGAAGTATAGGGCATGGAGAGCGGCAAGCCCCAGTCGATCAGACAGCCAAACAGCAGGTCTAAATCGTTGCGGTCGTCTTTGATATTGGAGACCATGTCCAAAAGATTGCTCTGCATGTATTCGTCCGCTGCATAATATACGTCCTTCATGTTGCTGTCGGCGAGCTTCAAAACGCGGAAGCCGACGTCGAGGTTTTGTGCCACCAAGCCGCTTTCCGCCTTGATTTTTTCGCCCGCGCGGCGGATGCGCTCCTTACCGATCTCGCAGATATTTTTGTAGCCAGCTTTATAAGCTTCACTCTTTTCATCGCACGGTTCTGGCAGCTGCACCATGATAAACTTGCGATGTCCGCCGTCTTCAGCATTGAATTTCATTACTGCGTGGGCAGTAGTTGCAGAACCTGAAAAGAAATCAAGAATTAGAGAATTGGGATCCGTTCCAACACTTATTAAATATTGCAATAATTTTGTGCTTTTTGGAAAATCAAAAACCTTATTATCATTAAAAAGCAATTTAATTTCTGACGTTCCCACTGTATAGTTAAGTATATTTTTAGGCGGATTATACCCTTTCTGCTTAAAATATACTGCATATTTATCTTGATTACGATTGATAACAATTTCATCTATTCTCTCATTAAACGTTTCAATACTCCATCTCCATCTATTTAATAAACCACTACGATAACCTGGTCTAATAGGAACATATCCGCTATTTATTAACTGAAGATCATTTGTATAAACTTGTTTTTCGTCATTTGTTTCTATTTTAGTTTTATCGTAATCCTTAACTGCTTTAATATCTTTTGTTTGAGGATTATAATAAATCGTATAACCCATCTCAGGTCTGGTTATAAACGCTGTCGGAGAATCATTTAAATTTCTTAAACTTTCGTCAGCCTTGTCCACTTTATTTGGAGTACATAAATTATAATTTTTAGCATAAACTAGACAACTTTCCGTATTTTTTTGTATCTTGACCCCCTCTCCGTTTTGACTTGCTCCTGTAATATTAATCATTTCAACAATATAATTAGCTTCCCCAAAAATTTCATCGCAAACTTTTTTCAAATTTGCTTGCTCATTATCATCAATACTAATAAAAATTACGCCATCATCCGTTAACAAATTCCTCGCCAACATTAGTCGAGAATACATCATACTGCACCAGTCGGAATGGAAACGGCCGTTGGAGTCGGTATTTTTGAACAGACGATTTTCGTCCTCGTCATACATGCCCATCTGCTCGTTTTCCTCTTGCTGTGAACGCATGAAGTCGTCGGCGTAGATAAAGTCGTTACCCGTATTGTATGGCGGGTCGATATAAATCATTTTTACCTTGCCGAGATAACTTTCCTGCAAGAGCTTCAACACTTCTAACTTGTCGCCCTCGATATAGAGGTTTTCGGTCGTATCCCAATCTTTGCTCTCCTCGGGGCAAGGGCGCAGCGTCTTGCGGATAGGCCGGTTCGCCTCCGCAATAGAAGCCTTTTTGCCCACCCAAGTGAACTCGTAGCACTCGTCGCCGTCCACCACGTCGGGGGACAGCATCTGTTTGAGCATTTCAAAGTTAATGCCGTGCTTTATTTTCCCATTTTCATCCCGCATTTCGGTCACGCAGTTCGGGAACAATTCCGCAATCTTTTCTATATTCTCCGCCGTCATATCCGGCGTTTCAAATTTCATCTTGTCCATTATGTATTTCCTCCGAATCCAATTGAGTACTGTGGAAAGTTCATATAATCAATCACTTTTACTATACATTCATAGATTGCGTTATGCGCATTAACCAATTCATTCAGTTTTTCGTCTATATCAATTTCTACTGGTGACTTAAAATCTTCCAATTTATATTTTTCATCAGGTAATTGAAAATCCTGCATGGCATCTTTGGGTCTGATGCCAGTTTGTGGCACATAATAAACTTCAAAAGGTTTTTCGGGGTCAAGATATTTGTAATCTATACCGCCTTTATGTTTAATATAATTGGCCCATTTGCGAACCCCTTCGATTTTACTCGAACACGATGTAAGAAGCTTTCTTAATTCGACTTGATTCTGCTTTTTTAATTCGCCAACAACAACTTCATATGTACAGCATTCCATAATTTTTTTAGGTTCCCAATCTTCTCTGTAAGGATCACCATTTTTATCAAATGCGGCAGTATATATTTTTTCTCCCCAATACACTAACTGTAGTACATGGTCAAAAGCATTGGAATACCACGTTGTAGCCGTACCAAAATAAATACAACGAAAAAGAAATTGCGGGAAATAGCCTTGAGTCCATCTTACGTTGTAATCAATGTCAAGTAACAGTGCTGACTTCATTGTAAAAAATCGAGCAAATTGTAAACACTCTATCGCTTTCTGTGTGAAATATATTGACGCTCTAATATCTGCTTCAATAATAAATTGAGGGGGAATGAATTGCACAAATTTCATAGTGTTCGAAAAGTTGGTATATTCATCAGCCATTTGCTTATATGATTGTTCTCTACCACGGTACTCAATATAGCAATCATTCAATTCCTTTTCAGAAAGTTTAGGATATTTTTGGATAAAGGCATCAATCGATGTGTACATTTCTCCTTGTTTTTTTATTTTCAGAAATCCTTTACATTTTGCTTCTGACTTTACGGTATAAGTAAATTTATCAACTTGCATTTATTTCAGCTAACTCCTTTTTCAGTCTCTTCAATTCCGCATTCAGTTCCATCTTGCGGTTGAGCTGTTTTTCTTTGTGCAGTTTGTTTTCCAACGCGGCGATCTGCTTTTCAAGCCGTCGCCGTTCCTCATCGCGCCCAACGGACTCTTTCAGGCTTTCTCCGATGCTTGTCCGCAGCCTGTCGCCGGCAATTTGCCGCACCAGATTTTCGTACACGGCGTCCATATTCAGCCCACCGAGCATGAATTGCAGTTCATTTTCGGGCATCCAGTCGGTATGATAATAACGGTTCACCTTAAAGGCATTGCCGCCCGAAGAAGCTTCCTTATAGCC
>CALWOS010000283.1 GCA_944383185.1 uncultured Oscillospiraceae bacterium | reverse complement strand
GCGTGGCGCTGCGGGCGGCGCGGCGGGGCGCCATGATCGCCGTGCATGTGGAAAATTACTGCCCTTACCCCGTTCCCTTAAAAGACGGGCTGCCCTTCACCACCAAGGGCGATACCGACTTCCACGGGTTCGGCACAAAGAGCATCCGCTACGCCGCGCAAAAATACGGCGGAACCATGCAGATCGGGCAGGAGAACGAGATGTTTATATTGAACGTGCTGCTGCCCTGCCCGCCCGCCAAACCAAAGGAACAATGATCTCCACGCGTCGTGCCCGAAACCGCTCGGCGTTTGTTTTTGCCAAAAGAGCGCGCGTTTTTGCCATTCTCCCCACAAACACGCAAAAGCGCGCTATAATGCAGCCATCGGAATACCTCAAGGCCGATAAATATTTAATGGAGGTAAGTTATGGCATCATCCCCAAAAAGTAAAGCACAGATTTGGCGGGTTCTGACCGTGATCTTGGCATTCTTGCTTACTTTTAGCATCGGAGCAACGGTGATCACATCGCAGTATGCCAACAAGATCAACGGATTTTTGAACATTTCGGGATCGAAGTTGGTGGAAACGGGTGACCCGACCGAAACGCAGATCTATTATGAAAGCGACTATTCGAGCGCCGAAGAAGTTTGGGAACACAACTCAGACGTCGCTAAGCGGCTCGAAGCCGAGGGCGCGGCGCTTTTGAAAAACGAAAACAGCGCGCTTCCTCTTTCCAAGGGGGCAAAGGTGACTGTGTTCGGCAGGTCGAGCGTCGATCTCGTGAAGGCAAAAGATTCCAATTCCGGCGGCACGAATATCGACTTGAAAGAGCAGTTCGAGGCGAACGGGATGCTCTCTGTCAACCCGGTTCTCTACGAAGCGTATAAAAACTGCGGCGTCAGCGGCACGCGCGTAAGGAATCCGGGCGGTTTTGGCACTGCGATGCCCACTGTTTGCAACGTGCTCGAGGCGCCCATGTCGGTGTATACCGAAGAAGTGCGCGATTCGTACGAGTCTTACGGTGATGCCGCCATCGTGGTCATCTCCCGTGACGGCGGCGAGGGCGCAGACCCCAACCCCGACATCGCCGCCGACGGCGACCAGCCTTACCTGGAATTGCAGACCATCGAAAAGGAAATGATCCGCGAGGCGTCTTCCAACTTCGATAAGGTCATCTTGCTCGTCAATACCAGCAACATGATCGGGCTGAACGAGCTGGACGAACTGGGCGTGGATGCCTGCATCTGGATCGGCGGCCCCGGCGGATACGGTATGTACGCGGTCGCAGAGATGCTCGTCGGCGAGATCAACCCTTCCGGCAAGCTGGCAAATATCTATGCGGCGAGCTCGCTCTCTTCTCCCGCCATGCAGAACTTCGGCGACTTCACTTTCTCAAATACGGATGATCTGGACAGCGCATTGCAGGAAGCCTATGGCGGCGCCTCGAATGCGGGCAGATATTCCAAGTATGTCGTATATGCGGAGGGCATCTACGTCGGCTACAAGTATTATGAGACCAGGTACGAAGACGCCGTTCTCGGCCGCGGCAACGCTATGGGCGCTGCCGGCGTGTACGCTTCGCAGGGCAAAAGCTGGAACTATGCAGACGAAGTGGTCTATCCCTTCGGCTATGGCCTTTCATACACGACCTTTGAACAGACCCTTGTCGGCGTGAGAGAAAATGAAGACAGCTTCGAGCTGACCGTCTCCGTTGAAAATACGGGCAAAGTTGCCGGAAAGAGCGTCGTCGAAGTGTACGGCCAGAGCGAATATACCGATTTTGACCGCACAAACGGCATCGAAAAGGCGGCCGTACAGCTGGTCGGCTTTGAAAAGACGGAAGAACTTGCCCCCGGCGCCACGGAAGAAGTGGTCGTTACCGTCGATAAATATCAGCTTGCTACCTACGATCACGTCGTGAACAAGGGCTACATCCTCGAAGAGGGCGACTATTACCTTGCCATCGGCTCCGACAGCCACGACGCGCTCAACAATATCCTCGCGGCGAAGGGCGCTACCGGCATGACGGACGCGGACGGGAATACCGTTTCCGGCGATGCCGACAGCGCATGGCTGTGGTCTTTAGGCAGCACCGATACCGAAAGTTTCAGATACAGCGAAACGACCAAACGCCTTGTCACCAACCAGTTTGACGACGCCGATCTCAACTACTACGGCGATTTCGTCACCTACCTCACGCGTGCGGATTGGAACGCTACATATCCCGAACCGCTGCAGCTGTCTGCCACGCAGCAGATGATCGAGGATCTGAAGTTCACCTATGAAAAGAGTTCCAATACAGACACTTCCGCCTTCAAGACAGAGCAGACGACAGGTTATACGCTGGCGATGATGATCGGCGAGGATTACGATAACCCGTATTGGGAACAGCTCATCGATCAGATGTCGATTGACGACATGCTGACGGCAGTTGCCCGGGCCTGCAAGGTCGAGATCCCGTCCGTCGGCAAACCGCTCAATTATCTGCAAGATACGCCCACGGGCTTCAACAAGAACAGCTATTTTGAAAACTACGCGGGCTATACGTTTGCGGACGAAGACCCGATGACGGACTTCAAACCGCCGCAGTATCCCACCGAACCCGTCGTTGCGGGCACCTTCAACAAAGAGCTCGTGGAAGAGTTTGGCGATGCGTTTGGTGAAGACGGCCTGTGGCTGAACGTACACCACCACTATGCGCCCGGCGCAAACATCCACCGCACGCCGTATTCCGGCCGAAACTTCGAGTATTATTCGGAAGACGGTTTCCTCTCCAGCGAGATGGTCGCTTACCAGGTGCGCGGTTCCCGTAAAAAGGGCCTCATCACCTACGTCAAGCATTTTGCCCTCAACGATCAGGAAATGAATCGGACGGGCGTCGCTACCTTCCTCACCGAACAGGCGATGCGTGAAATCTATCTGCGCGGCTTTGAAGGGTGTTTCACCAAGTTCTACGAAGAAGGCAATTCCACGAATGCGCTGATGGGCGGCTTCAACCGCGTCGGCTGCGTCTGGACGGGCGCCAGCAAGGCGATGATGACAAATGTCATTCAAAACGAATGGGGCTTCAACGGGATCTGCGATACCGATATGGCTGCATGGACGCACATGGAAGCAAAGAGCGGCGTCATGGCCGGCACGACAGACTTTGCCATCACCAGCGACGCAAGGGCAAACGAGATCCTCACCGACCTTGAAACGGATGCAGACCTCTACGCGGCCCTGCGTGAGGCGGTACATAGGAACCTGTATGTAATTGCCAACAGCCAGGAAATGAACGGTATTTCTTCCACCATGCAGATCGTGCCTGTCATGACGTGGTATCAGATCACGCTGATCACGCTCGACGTCGTCTTTGGTGTGGCATTCTGTGCCGGTGCCGTATTGCTGACAGTCAATATTTACGGAAAAAAGAAGAAGGAGGAGGCTAAGTAAAATGCGTACGTTTTTGCAGAATAAGGCGGCAGGCTGGTATATATTCGGCGTGTCCGTCGTCCTTGCCATCATCGCAGTGATCGCATACGTCGCCCGCGGCGGTGACATCTTTACCCAGGTCGATCCCATCGCTGTCATCTGCAGTGTAGTCGGTATCGTCTTGAGCCTCATACTCATGTGGAAGGATGTCAAGCCGCTCGAGATCGTTCCGTTTGTACTGTATTTTGTGACCTTTCTCATCTTTGCCGGTTCCGAGATCGAATTTATCGGCAACGTGGTGTATGGCACCGACGGCCAGGCGATCGACCCCGCCTTCATCGTCACCGCCGTCTGCGGATTTCTGTCCGTTATCTGCGGTATGGTGGCATGCATCATGAAGCTGGAAAAAGAGTGAACGGCAAATTGCTTCCCCGCCGTCCGCTTGCGGGTGGCGGTGCAGGCGGCGAGGAGGGCGTTCTATGCAAACATCTGGTAGGATAAAAAAATCGGCGCTCGATATCTTTTCTATGGCGGTGACGTTCGGCATCTGCCTTGTCGCCGCGATCGATCTCGTCCGCTATGCCGTCCTCGGCAGCGGGGCGGCGTTTTTGGCCATGCTCGTCATCGAGGCGGCGTTCGTCTGCGTCGCCCTGGCGGCGTGGCGGGGCAGGTGCCATGCCTTGTTGGCGCTCGTCGCAGCGGCGGGGGTGGTGCTGTATTTTTACATGAACAACGCCGAGACCACGCAGTTCAACCTGACCCTGCTCATCCAGGCGATCATCGCCGCCGTCGGCGCCGTGGGGGGAACGGTCTGGTGCATCGCAGGGCGCCTTTCGCCCCGCAGGGCGGCGGCCTTGCTTCTTATCCCCGTGCTGGCGCTGGCAGTTATCTGTGGCGGCGTGTGGGGGGGCTGCACGGCGGCGGACGACAAAAAGACCCTCGCCGAGCCCTGCCTTTGGTCTGTTCCCGATAAATATGACGCCGAAAACTGCCCCGAACAGGGCAGGGTAGAGGAGCTATATTATACCACCAAGGCGTACGCCACCGACGGGCGCAGCGTCGAAAAGCGCGCCCTCGTCTACCTGCCGTACGGCTACAGCGAAGAGGAGGAGTACGACATCTTATATCTGCTGCACGGCACGGGCGACG
>CALWOS010000282.1 GCA_944383185.1 uncultured Oscillospiraceae bacterium | reverse complement strand
CAACGAGGACAACGCCAAGATCGAGGAGGCGCTGGCGGGGCAGGCGGACGCGCTGGAGGCGGCGGAGGCGCAGGGCGGCCGCCTTCAGGCGGCCGCATCCAATCTCGCCCACATGCTCCACATCCTGATGGAGAAGAGCTACGAGGAGGACAGAGCGAACGGCATCCACCCGGCATTCTTCATGGATGAGTTCACCACAGACGACTATGTGGCCTCCATGACGGGAAGCCTGCAGATCCAGGCCGGAACGCTGCAGCTCCCCTGGGGCTCAGAGCCCGCCACCATGACCACTGTGCCCATTTCTATGCCCAGCAGCGCCTGGAGCCGGGCACAGGTCTGGATCAAGGTAAATGAGGGGGCGGGATACGCCGTGACGGTCAACGGCCAGCCGATGACCCCCAGGGGCAGCCGGCCGTCCCAGTCCTCCGCAGGCACGGAGTGCGCGGAGATCGAGCTGACGGCAGACCTGCCAGGCTGCACCTCCGTGGTCTTCACCTTCACGCTGACGGAGGGGGACGGAGAGATGGCGCGTATCTTCGAGTATGCCGCCATGTTCTTCTGACCGCCAAAAGGATGCCCCGGGCCATCTGGCCCGGGGCATCCTTGGGGTTTAGAGCTTGCGCTTCGGTCTTCGCTTACGCGAGGGTCACGTCCACGGTCACGTTGTAGATGTTGATCTCGTTCTGGCTGTCGATCACCACGTAGAAGCTGTCTCTGGCGTTTTCGGAGTTGTAATCCAGGTAAAAGCTGCACTTCTTGTCGGCGTCCGCGTCGTAGATACCATCCGTGACAGAAGTGCCACCCGTCAGCGCGGTGCCGGAGAAGGTGCCCCAGCCAAAGGCGTAGGTCTGGCTGGCATCCGCATCAACGGGGACGCGCAGGCCGAGCCAAAGGCCCTCAGCCTTGGGGTTGGCATTGTTCCAGTGCATCACCAGGTCGGTGGCGGTGAGGGTCAGGTTGTAGGTGTTGACCGTCTTCTCACCCACCTTAGTGGTGGTGTAGGTGCCGGACAGCTCGTAGGTCCCGACCACGTCCTTCTCAGGATCCTTGGTGTCAGCCAGGTTGGCGGGGTGCAGGGTGCCGTCCGCGATGAGGGCGGCGGCGTCCTGAGTGGCCCCCACGGTGGAGCCGTTCTCCTCATCGCCCACGGTGACCTCGCCCTCGGTGACGGTGCCGGTCAGGTCGCCGACAGAAACAGTGGTGGAGGTGCCGGTGCCCTCGTCCACCGCGACATCGCCGCTCATGGTGCCGGTAACAGTCACGGAAACAGTGGCAGAGGCAGCAGTCTCAACCGCCAAATTGGCGTTCATGTCGCCGCCCACGGTGATGGTACCGCCAGTCACGGTGACAGCGGAGGTACCCGCAGTCTCGTCGGTCACGTCGCCAGTGATGGCCAGGGTGGCGGTATCACTCATGGTGAAGTCGCCCACCAGGACTGCGGAGCCGGCCTTCACGGTGATGCTGCCGGCGATCTGGGAGCCCATGTAGATCGTACCGGTCACGTCGACCACGCCGCCGGTGCCGTTGATGGTCTGCTCGTTCAGAGTCAGGTTCCCGGCCACATTCAGCTGGCCGTTCACAGTGGTGGTGCCATTCAGGGTCACGTTGCCGGTGCCGGTGACGTTGACGGTGACAGCGTTCCCGATGGTGGCAGCGCCGTCCAGAGCCAAGGCCTTGGTGTCCAGATTGGCGTTGATGGTCACGCCGGCAGCCAGGCTGGTGGTGCCCTCCACGGTGAGCTTGCCGGCGCCGGTGATGTTGGCGTTCAGCTTGGCGTCGCCCTTCACGGTGATGTTCTTGCCGGTGGTGTTGAGCTGGGTGTTGCCGGAGGACAGGTCGCCGGTGACCACCACGTTGGCAGTGCCAGCGGCATTGACCTCAGCCACAGTGGCGTCACCCAGGTAGGTGGTGTTGGCCACGGAGTACAGGGTCAGGTTGTAGGTGTTGGTGCGAGTGGCATAGCCGTCCTCGGCGGTGGAGACAGAGATGACCAGCTTGGTGGCGTTCTCGGTGCCATCGGCGGTGTAGAGCAGCAGATTGGCGCCGTCATTGGTCTCGTCGACCTTGCTGACATTCAGGGGCTGCTTGACGCCGTTCTTGGTGACGGTCACGTTGACGACCTGGTCATCGTTGTCCAGGGTAACAGTCAGACGCAGCGCCTGACCATTGGCAGCATTGATCACGTCGCCGTCAGCACAGGCCGCACCATTGAAGGTCAGGGCCAGAGCAGGCCGGGCAGTCAGGTCGCCGTCCACGTGGTCATAGATGAAGGCGGTCTTGACCTTGCCGTCCTTCAGGACCAGGGCGACCTTGTCGTTGATCTGGATGCTGGAGCTGTAGATGTTGGCCACATCCTGGACATCCCACACGGTGGAGCCGGAGGTAGCGAAGCTGCGCTCGCCGGCGCCGGTGGTGGCGTCCACGGTGGTGATGGAGTTGTTGCCCACGTGGGTAACCAGGCGGTTGTTGAACACGTTGCGGTCGGTGCCGAAGTTCACGTAGCTGCCGTCGTTCTGGTACTCGTGGACATAGTTCTTTGCGGTGCCGGTGATGGTGGTCTTGGTGGACAGGGTGCCGGTCTCGCCGTCCTCAAAGACCACGGGGTAGGTGTACACGGTGTCGTTGCCGGACACAGTCTCGCGGTAGTCGCCGGACACGAAGGCGTAGTTGGAGCTGGAGGTGAACACGCCCTGCACGGGCACGAACATGGCGCGCACGGCGGCGGCGCGGTTGCCGGCGGGCTGATAGTAGATCGCCTGGGCAGTGCTGCCGGTCTGGGCATCCAGGCCGCTGGCGCGGACGTTGGACAGGCCGGTCACGACGGAGTAGGTGCCCTCGGAGTCGCGGAAGAAGAACACGGTGCGGTCGTCGGCGGTCAGGGAGACGGTACGGATGCCGTCGCTGCCCACAACGTCCTTGGTGAAGTTGTCATAGCCGGCGGTGCTGCTCATCACCTTCAGCTCGCTGTCGGCGGCGTTGACATAAGAGGCGCCGTAGTAGCTGCTGGTGGACACGTCGGGATCGATGAAGGTGATGGTGTTGTTGCTGATGGAGTAGCTCACCAGCTGACCCACCATGGAGTTGGCGGTGACCACGTCGCCGGTACGGGCGGTGTCGCCGGTCAGCTGGTCATACATGGCGGATTCCTTGGCGGCGTTGGTGTCGCCCTGACGCAGACCATACTTGTTGGCGGAGGCCAGCAGGTTCACATCGTACTTGCCAGTGGTGCCGTCGGCCAGGATCATCTTGACCTCGGCAGACAGGAAGCCGTTGGCGTGGCCGGTGGA
>CALWOS010000281.1 GCA_944383185.1 uncultured Oscillospiraceae bacterium | reverse complement strand
GATACCTGAGCGTGAAATCACTGCGGCACCCGGTCAGGGCTACAACTTCATCCTGGAGGGCGATAATCTCCACTCTCTGCGGCTGTTGGAGAAAACCCATAAGGGTAGAATCGATGTAATCTACATTGACCCGCCGTACAATACTGGCAACAAAGACTTTGTGTACGATGATGCATATGAGAACATGATCGAAAACCACATCGTACCGGCTATCGGAGGAGTCAAGCTCAAACGGCTCACCGCCATTCAGATCCAGAAGATGTACAACGACTCCAAGACCAGCGGGCGGGTGCAGCGGTTCGAGAAAACGATCGACACAGCCCTGTCTGGAAGCACAGTGCGGCGCATCCACATGGTGCTGTCATCGGCGCTGAAGCAGGCGGTCAAGGAGCGGATCATCCCCTACAACCCCTGCGACAACTGCCGCATCCCGCCCAAGGAGAAAAAGGAGATGGCCATCATCCCGCCGGAGAAGCTGGGAGTATATCTCAGCGAGGCAGAGAAGTACGGCGTGCTGCCCATGTTCTTCCTGGAGCTGTCCAGCGGCCTGCGGCGGGGGGAACTGCTGGCCCTCCGGTGGGATGACCTGAATGTGAAGGACCGCATCCTCTCGGTGAGCAAGCAGGTCACTCGCATCGACGGGGAGCTGGTGGTGACGGAGCCGAAAACTAAGAATTCCGTCCGCAAGGTGGCTCTGTCCCAGCAGGCCGTGGATATGCTGGTGCGGGAGCATGAACAGCATCCGGACAACCCCATCCTGTTCCCGTCGCCCCGCACCGGCGGCTACTGGAGCCCGGACGCGGTGTCCAGGATCAACAGGAAACTGCTGGCGGAGGCGGGTATTGAGGATCGTGTCCGCTTCCATGATCTGCGCCATACTTTCGCCACGATGGCCCTCTCCAGCGGCGTGGATGTAAAGACCCTGTCCAGCATGCTGGGCCACTACAGCGCCGGGTTCACCCTGGACACCTATACGCACATCACCAACGATATGCAGAGAGGTGCAGCGGAGAAGATCGGCGGCTTCATGGAAACGGCTACGGCCAAGCCGGAACCGGAGCCGCCCGACCCGCCGGAGGAGAGCCGGTGCAAGGTGATACCGTTCGAGAGGGTGGGTTAAAAGAAACGATGCCCAAGGGACAAAACCATGTCCCTTGGGCATTTGTGCTTTCCGTCTTGCGCTGTGCTTTCAAACACTCTACTTCAATATGCCAGGCATGAAAGCATCTCTTCTATTGAGCGCTTAAGCTCGACAGGCGTGTACTTCTGGTTCTTGGTGTTCTCTGGGTGATGGATAAAATTTCTGATATATCGCTGAAGCGTCACAGCCATAGGATCTCTTTCTTTTCCGCGAATTACAGGAATCCAGGACTTTGTCAGTTCTATTGGCGTATTGTTCAAGAACCACTTGTCCAAATCATCTTCGTATGGGCAATTCCTCGCTACCTGCAAATAACCATAAAGCTCATCATGTAGTTCAGTTGTTGGAACATGAAAAACATAATACATAACCAGGTTAAAAGAATAGTTGGGCCACCCAGGAAGGTGTAAGTGCTGCAAATTCTGAAAATCGCAGATTGTAATCCGGCCTTGGTAACTTTCCGTTAAAGCAATATTTGCTGTGTAATCGCTAAGCGATTGAATTAGAAAAGGAGAATGAGTAGCCAATATAATCTGACAATGTCTAAATAGCCCCGCAGATTGAAAATGCATCAAAGCACAATCAAGAGCCTCGATAAAATGCCGTCCTGCCTCGGGGTGCATATGTGTTTCGGGTTCATCCAGCATCAAAATCAAGTCCTCATTTTTCTCGGTACCATATTCATGCTTAAGCCGCTGATATAGCCCGGAAAACATAAGTGACATTTGCTGCTGCCCAGCAGAGAACCATTCAAAATCTGAAATTATGCTGTCTGCCCAATGGGCACCCTCATCTCCGTACATGACGCAATTTCCAAAAGATTCGATAACATTCCGGAATTCGGACCGAATTGGCAAGCTGACCTTGTACAATGCGGTAAAATACTGTGCATCGAGCTCATACAGACTGGAGAACAACTGTTCAACACAGTTTAGATATTGGTCATATAAACCTTTTCCACTATACACATAGGTGCTTTTTCTAAAAAAAGCAATTGCTGCAGAGATCGCTGCTTCTGGTGTGGAACCCCATATGATTTTTACAAGTGATGTACTATCACTGCTCGGGTAATCAAATGTACAGAAAGAAAGAACCTCAGCACAAGCGATATCTTCCTGATGTAGGATTTCTTCCTCAGGCCGTTTTATTCGTGTACCTGCCATTGTAAATTGCGGCTCTTCATGATACAGGTAACTTCTGAGTGTTCCAAATAGTAATTGTGATAACTTTCGCAGGAAATAATTCTTATACTCATCTGGAGTCAAACCGGCTTTTTTAAAATATACCGCTGTTTCTCTGGATTTTTTATCTCTGAGGTAAAAAACAATTTGATTGCCCTCAGCCCCAAACTGAGGAAACTCACACAAAAAATCAAATATCCCAACGAATGAATTTCGAAAATTTTTGCGCTCAACATTAATTGGGACAGCTAACATCCCCATCGTTCTATACTCGTACAATGTTTCTTCACGGTGATCTTGATAAATGCTTATGAGTTTGGTGGCGTTTTCTGCCTGTAATGATAGAATTGGATCTGCTTCAGACAGAGGAAATACATATTCTTCATATCCATGATTGCTTCGCTTATCTTTTTTCTTGTCCTCAAAGCCTTGCAGCCAAATATCCCGTGCTCGAACGACGATCGAATGATGGTCAGTATCCAAGAAAACCAAAA
>CALWOS010000280.1 GCA_944383185.1 uncultured Oscillospiraceae bacterium | reverse complement strand
GGCAGAGGTTTGAAACGGTGGCGGCGAAAGTGACGTTCCGCAAGGGATATGAGACCGTCATCGACGATGAGAAGCTGATTCCGTCCGATTATTGGACGCAGAAAGTCACCGAAACGGTGAACAAGACGGCGATAAAGGAAGCGATCAAGAGCGGGAAGGAAGTGCCGGGCGCGCACGTTTCCGAAACGCTGAACCCGCAGATCAATGCGGTGCGAGGGAAAGCCGATGCGTAAATTCAGACTTTTGACCGCGGACGAAATCGAAGTGAAGATCAAGCAAGTGCGCGAGAAAGGCGCGGTGGCGCTGATCTATAAGACCTCTCGCGTGGACATGGACATTCTGGACGAAACCGTCGGTGCGGAGAATTGGCAAAGCGAGTTCCAGGAGATAAAAGGCAACCTGTATTGCGGAATCGGAATCAAGGACGAGACAACGCAGGATTGGGTATGGAAATGGGATTGCGGCATAGAAAGCCGTGCAGACGGAGAGGGGAACGAGAAGAAGGGTGAAGCGTCGGACGCCTTCAAGCGCGCGGGCGTGCAATGGGGAATCGGTCGGGAACTGTACACATCGCCTTTCATCTTCCTGCCCGTACCGACGAAGCAGGACGGAAAGATATACAAGCTGTCAAACCCGTTTGAAAAGTTTTTGGTATCGCATATCGCCTATGACGATAGCGGCAGAATCGCAGAACTCGCGATTACAGGCGAAAACGGGAAGGAGTGGTACAGATACCCGAAGAGCGTGAAATCGTCGAATACAGCCCGCGCAGAGCCGAAATTCAAGCCGATAACGGAAAAGGAATTGTCGGAGGTCTACGGAGTAAAAGACCCGAAGGCGACGATCTCGGCATTGGAAGATAAATTTGAAGTTGCCTTTAAGGATTGGAGCGAAAAGGAAACGCTTAAAATAAGGGCGTGGCTGGACAAGAAAAAGAAAGAACGGGAGCAGGCGGAGGAAGTGGAACCGCCGTTCCCTATGGAGGATTGAAATGGAAAGCAAACTTTCAAAAATCGGACGGTTTATAGAAGCATTGAACGCCTATAAAATCGAAGGAATCGGGTACATGGAAAAGCGCGAGATGATCTCCGAACTTGCGGAATATCTCTCCACCGGTGATTATCTCGAAAGCCCTAATGCGAAAGTGGGATATATCATGCGTCTTGTTTTTCGGTCTTGGACGATTAAAGGGCAGGGACAGGGAAGGAGGTGATCGATAATTGGCACGACCGACAAAGCAGGGGCTTGATTATTTCCCCTTCGATGTCGGATTTTTCGGGGACAACAAAGTCAGGATTTTAATCACACGGTATCAGTCCGAAGGGTTGGCAGTGTATCTGTACATTCTCTGCGACATTTACAAGGAAGGATACTACAAATCAGTCGAGGACATGGATGACTACATCTACATAATCGCAGACGCAGTAAAAACAAGTCCCGACAAAGTGCAGCAGATTATAGCATTCTTGCGCAAGCGCGCGATGGTTCGTATCTTCGAGAAAGACGAATTAACGGTTTGCGATTTGGACGCTGTTATAACCAGCCACGGAATACAAAAACGATATGCGGAAGCGATAAAATCCCGCAAAAAGAGCATATCGGACATCAATCGCGGATATTGGCTTTTGACGGAAGAGGAAGAAGCCGAAATCAATGCGTTTTATAAATCTACGAAAAACGAGGGTTTTTCCGAAAATAACCCGAGTTTTTCCGAGAAAAACCCCGATAAATCCGAGAAAAACTCCATAAAGGAAAGTAAAGTAAAAGAAATAAAAGAAAAAGATAGATCTATCGATCTATCCAAAAAGAACCCTGGTGTTCCGTCGCAGGCTCCGGAAACACCGCGAGAGTGTGATGAACAGATCGGCTTCCCTTTAATAGCAGAGGAAAAAGCTGTTTTCAACGAAAAACCCAAAGCGAAGCACAAGGAATTCGTGCGACCGACCTTTGACGAAGTCCGAGCGTATGCAATTAAGCGAGGACGGGAAGATTTAGCCGAGCGGTTTTACGAGTATTTTGAAGTCGGAGATTGGATCGACAGCGAGGGGAAACCCGTACAGAATTGGAAGCAGAAGTTTCTCACATGGGAAAAGGAAGGTCGTAAAACGGGCATCGCCTCCGGCGGGGAAGTAGGCGGGACGGAAAAGCCGAAAGACCCGCGGTGGGAATGGACGGTGGTAGGAGCAACGAGGCAGAAAGATGAACGAGAAAAAACCCGAGTTTTTGAGATTTGAAGAAATCGCCGACGCGAGATTCGACGAGCGGGATTACCTGAAAACAGGGATAGAAGGCTTGGACAAAGCGATCGTCGGATTGGGGCTCGGTCATCTGGTGATCGTCACCGGCCCGCGGGCGGGAGGAAAGACGACGCTGATCGGGCAAATCGCGAACAACTTCGTGGACAGAGGGCATCAAGGCTTGATCGCTTCGTTTGAAACGGCAAATCCGCGGCTCAAAAATTGGCTGGAATTGCAGGCGTTGGGACCTGAAAATCTGCGGGGTTTTACGACGTCGAACGGTAAAGAACTGTTTTATCCGAAGAACGATACGGTCAAGC
>CALWOS010000279.1 GCA_944383185.1 uncultured Oscillospiraceae bacterium | reverse complement strand
GCTGAGGGTCTTTATCCAGCTTTTTGCGAATCAAAGTACGGATCTTCTCATTGGTTTCTTCTCTACCAGTCATCCTTAAAACCCCTTTCTTTCCATTTTACCATCTTCCGGTTCACCCGTCAAGGCCACATTCCTTTGCAATCCGGCGGGCTACCATTTCGTTCAGCTTGATGTTGACGGCGACTGTGGGGTGGCCATTCTGGTAAATGGCGTGGCTCCCCTTCCAACGGGTCAGAGTGTAGCCGCCTTTGCGGAGACGGCGGTCCATGTCAAGGTAGGTCTTTTTCATTTGGCATTGTCCTTTCTTAGTGCAGAAGTTTAAGTTAATGTTCGTCAATTTCGACCTGTTCACCAGGCTTTAAGTTCCAGCATCCCTTCCCCATTAAGCAGCACTCGGTACAGTTTTTGTGACAGTGGTAAGCGTCGGAGCGGGCCGTGTGGAAGCCATCCCGATAAGCAACGTGGGCCTCCGGCAGGTTGTAAGGATTAGGGCAGTCGAAGTTACGCCAGACGGAGAAGAGGACCTGCAGGTTCTGAGGCAGTGGCCCGTTTTCGGCAATCCATTCATTGACCAGTTCATATTGCTTTGTGAAGGCCATGAAGCCTGTAAGCGGCAGTTCCCTTGCAATCTCCACCATCATCCGCAAGTAATCCATATCGGGAATATCGCCGGAAACATGGTAACGAAAAAACCGCTGCGTTGCGGCAGCGGCTTTAACCTGAAGCTTATAAATGTCCGGATGTGTCTGGTAAACTTCCCAGTTCCTTTCGTAGGCGTCCCGTACATTCTGTCGCCGAGCGGCCAATCGACGGGCGTAACAGGCTTTGTAACAGGGTGCGGAAGGATTACAGGTGATGCCGGCGGGAAGAGAGACGGAAGCGATGCGGCCCATCTTCGAGTTGCCTTTAGAAATGGATACATTCTGCATGGTAGTACCTCCTTCAGGGCATAAAAATAGGCCAGCAGCTTGAGCCACTGGCCTAGTGTATATTTTGTGTATAATTATTCAGAATTGTGTGTTTTCTGCCTGTTCGAGTTCGTCCTTGGCCTTCTCTACAGCACGTTTGGCCAACTCATAATCCGGCTGGCTGTAAATGTAGGGGACGTAACCTTCACCGCCGTCGTTGTAGGTGTTGTTATAGTCCAGCATTCGTTTCCTGGCTTCTTCGCGAGTGGGAAGAGGAAGTTTCGCTTCCAACATCTTCAGGTATTCTTCCTTTTCCGACAAATTTTGCTTCAGTTTCTCAATTTGTTTCTCATGATTGAAACGGAGATAGGCATCCTTTTCTTCCTCCGTTATAATCCACGCCTTATTCCAACAGCCTGGGAATGTGCCATCTGCGAGGCGGTCAGGAATCAAGCCTGCTTCATCCAAAGCTTGGAAGCTGACATCCAATTTATACCTTTCACCAAAACCGATCATCATGAGATTTTGGTACTCGGGAGTGTAGCGGGGTTTCTCTTCTTCCGTCAAGCGTCTGGCTTTTTGTATCTCATAATCAGTTGAAGTCATCTCAAACGTCCAGAAAGTTTCCATGTTGCCCTCCTTAAAATTTACGTCCGTAACGTTCGCATTGCTCTTCTGTGAGGGTCTCTTCGTAGACTTGTTCATAGTCTTCGTCTCCCTCATCGTCAACAATACTTCTGCAGACTGCATATTCCGTCACATGATAGAGGCCTTTTATCCCAGTCATTTCGATGTAAGCACCGGAACATTTGGCAATGGCTTTTTCCAGTGTATCATACTCACCTTCGATTGCCCTTAAACCATTTGGGTTTTCAAAAGCACACCCCGGACAGGGATAGTAAACCTCGTATTCCCAACGCTCAATTTGGTAAGTTGTTTTCATATGCTCACTCCTTAATCTTGTAGCTGGTAGGCTTTGGTTCTTCCTTTCCCTTCATCTCCTTACGGTAGGCAATCGTAGGAGACACATACCGCCAGGCCTTGTCCTTCCCCATCCTTCTATAATGACCACGCACATACCAGGAAGGAGTTTTGTAGATGGCAGGGTTGCGTTTGGGCAAATCACCTCGGATAGTGTACCGCAGACGCTTAGATTTAAGCAGGATCTCTCGTCTATCTTCATCCGTTTTTACCGAGCGTTTCCCACCCTTATACTCTCTCGGCTCAGCATATTCGAGCTCGGGGGAGTAGTAGAGCATATAGTTGGACACGGAACAGAAGAGAATGTAGACCATATTAAAGATGGCTGAAAGTTCCTTAATAGACATCTGCCTTGCGGTCAGAGAGATGGGCGCTATTCCGGCTGTGCGGCCTACATAACTTTCAGGGGTAAAGGTGGACAGGTCGTCTACGATTTCTAGAAACTTCTTACCCTTAACAAAGTAAAGGAGGTAAAGCTTTTCCGGCGTTTCGTAATAAACCAGAATGTGATTAAATGTCTTGTCCGGCAGTTCGATCTCGATAACAAACTCCGGGAAAAGAGGTGGGAAAAGGCCCAGACGTTTACAAGTATCGTAGTCCTTTTCTTCAAGGGCTTTGCGATAACGGTTGTGGGTTTCGGCATTCAGCTTGTCTGCTGTCCCTCCCGTCAGTCTTATGACGGGATACTTCTTCAACACCTTATCAAGGGAGAAGTTTTGGTATTTGGGTTCACTTAACATATTGCCAGATCTCCGCATGGATAATGGAAGCGTCAACGATTGTGCGGGGGCCTTTATCGTGGGGAACGTGGAACTGGACACCCATCTTGATGGCCTTCTCAAAGGCAGGCTCAAGGTCAAATTGCATAACGTTGTTGACCGCTTCCGCTCTTTCGACTTGGACCAGAGGAGATGTTACATAGACGGCACGTCCCATCCCATCGTGGCCCTCCTCATCTCCGTAGAAACCGAGACAGTTTACATTAGCTACCTTAAAATTGCCGTAGTGGACTCCTTCCGGCAGTTCGACAATGCAACGGTACTTCTTGGGGTACTTCATGCCAAGGTTCCAGCCTTCTTTGCGGCCCAGACTATAGGCATCCGGTCCTTCTGGTCTGCTGTCATCATCATCAACAGAAACAAAACAGGAGTATTCATATTCATAGGGGGCGATTTTCTTTCGCGCCTGGTAGGCGCACAAGGTAATCTCAGCAGTCTCTTTCATCGTGATCCTCCTTACATATAGGTCAGGTCGATTGCGGGTAATTTAGAGATGGGATCGATGATGATGGTAAGGGGGACATCTCGCCTGCTCTTCTCCCAGTACC
>CALWOS010000278.1 GCA_944383185.1 uncultured Oscillospiraceae bacterium | reverse complement strand
GATATAATGCCCATATACATCAACCCGAAAGATCAGGATGATAGTGAGGTCGCAATTATGGCAGTAAGCTACAAGAAACTATGGAAGTTGCTCATTGACCGGGACTTAAAAAAGAAAGATCTCGAAGCGATGGCACAGGTGAGCCACTATACAATGAACAAGCTCACCCATGGCGACAATGTCACCACCGATGTGCTGGGGCGGATCTGCAAGGCCCTTGGCTGCTCATTGGATGATATTATGGAGTTTGTGGATGAGTAAACTTGTGTCAACTGTGCTAAAATTTAGTAAGACGCATATGCAAAGAGAAAGCGCTCCCACTCCAGGAAGGAATCGTGTTTATGGATAACATAAGAGCCTTATATGCTAAGCCGCTCCCATCTTCTCGATCTGGAGCTTTTTATAATACATTTCCTTATCCCACCAAAATATCTCCCGAGGCCATTGCTGTCTATATAGCTTGTACTACTAAACCGGGAGATATTGTATTAGATGCCTTTGCCGGTAGCGGAAGCACGGGCGTTGCGGCTCTTTTGTGTGAGCATCCAACTCAACGCATGAAAGAGATTGCCCAAAATCTAAATGTAACTCCTGTGTGGGGAGTCCGAAACGCAGTACTATACGAAATCGGGACGTATGCTTCATTTGCAATTAGAACAATTCTAAGCAGGATAACTAGCTGCGAGTTTACTAAGGCTGTTGATGATTTTCTAAAAAAAGCACAAGATCTCATCGGGGAGTTATATGAGGTAACAGACCCTGTAGGAGCGACTGGCACAATCCGATATATTATTTGGTCTGAGGTGCTAGTATGTCCTAACTGCCATACGGAAATTTCCTACTTTGAGCACGGCACTTCTCGTAATCCGGTGCAGTTTAAGGACGAAATCATTTGTCCTCACTGTAAAAAAGTACACCATATCGATGAAATGCCGTTTTCCACCGAAACACATTATGACAGATTACTCCAGAAGCAAGTATCCCGGAAGAAGCGTATTCCGGCATGGATTTACGGAACCACCAATGGTCGTAACTGGGATCGACAGGCTACGGAAACAGATATAGCCCGCGCCGCAGAAATTGAGAGTGGCTATCTCACTAGTAATGCCCCGCAAGAAATCCAGTGGGGAGAGCTCCATCGTGCAGGCTATCACTATGGCGTTACACACTTGCATCACTTTTATACTGCCAGAAACTACATCGCAATGTCAAAGCTGTGGAAGCTGACGGAAGCATATCCAGAAAAGTTGGCCAATGCTTTAAAGCTGTTGCTTCTAAGTTACAATGCCTCCCACTGCACTTTAATGACCCGAGTGGTTGCGAAAAAAAATGCGAAAGATTTCATATTGACCAGTGCACAGAGCGGAGTATTATATATCAGCAAGCTACCGGTAGAAAAGAACATTCTTCTTGGTCTCAAGAGGAAGGTTAAGCCTTTCGCTGAGACTTATACCATGTTGCAGAATTGCGCTGGCCAGGTTACAGTACACAATAGTTCCAGTATAAAAATAAAAGAATGTGATGATAGCATTGATTTCGTGTTTACCGATCCACCGTTTGGGGATTTTATCCCCTATGCTGAGGTAAACCAGATCAACGAGCTGTGGCTTAGCAGCGTGACGCACCGCGAGGATGAGATCATTATCAGCGCTTCGCAGGGAAAGGACGTCCTGACTTATCAGGAGCTATTGACGCAGGTTTTCAGTGAGATCAATCGTGTGCTAAAACCAAATCACTACGCATCTATTGTGTTTCACGCAGCAAAAGCCAAAGTGTGGGAAGCCTTCAATGAGGCTGTTACTGGCGCTGGGTTACAAATTGCGCTCACCAATATTCTAGACAAAACCCAAGCGAGCTTTAAGCAGGTGGTGTCAGATGGCGCAGTTCAGGGAGATCCACTTTTCTTACTCAAGAAAGGTTCGGCAAGGAAACATGTTCTGCAGATAACAGATGAAGATATTCTACGTTCGCTCTTTGCTGATCATGTAGCTGATCCAGACTTCGATAATCGCACATGCTTCTCGTGGTATGTGAATCGCTGCTTGAAATTAGGCGTGGATGTTAAAATGGATGCCAAGCAAGTTTACGAATTCTACGATTCTCAGAAAAGGGCCAAATAATATGGAAAGATTAGGCAGCACATTCTCTCATCAAAAGCGATTTGGACAATACTTCTCCGGGGATAAAGTGGCGGCATTGTTATCCCTGCTGTTGCCACAAGGGTTGAAGTATGGCTCCATTATTGACCCAATGGCTGGTGAGGGTGATTTACTCAACGCTGTTACCTCCAAAGCCACAAAAAACGCCCATATGCTCGGCGTGGAAATTGATGAGCCTGTTGCTACGACGTGCCAAAAAAGATTACCTCAAGCGGACATCATCTGTGAAGATGCCTTTCAAAGTAAAGCTGTCATTACAGAAAAAGGGTGGGATTTGGTTATTACAAATCCTCCATATGTACGCTATCAACTTCAGAATGATGATAATAGTGTGATGCCAACCGGAAGTACTATTAGAAACAATCTTGTTGCTTTGCTGAATAAGCTTCCCTATCTTGACACCGAAGAGAAACAATTACTGTTTCAAATTACCCAGAATTACTCAGGTTTATCCGATATGGCGGTACCGTCATGGATCCTATGCGCCTCGCTCGTTAAGACTGGTGGGATATTGGCAATGGTAGTGCCCGAGACATGGCTGAACCGTGAATACGCAAAACCTATTCAATATCTTTTGCTTAAGTCCTTCGACGTGCTGACCATAGCAAGAGACGTGAACGCATGTTGGTTTGATAGTGCTCAGGTGCGCACCTGTTTGATTGTCACTAAAAAGAAGAAGATTGTTCCGCTGTCTGAAACAATAAACGAAAAAACGCTCTTTATTGATTTAGGGGCAAAGCTCGTAGGAGAACACTCTTTAGTTGATAATCTAACTTGGAATGGGCTGTCCGGGGAGAAAGCCCTTATAGGTCTGTTGGCCAGCAAAGAAGATTCTGCCGATAACAATTTTGCAGTGGAAAGCAGAAACACCGTGTCATTATTTCCCCAGATGATGGCCTCTCAGCGAAAGCCAAGGTGGGTATTACCGGGAGATTTTCAGACGCAAAACAAAGTTTCCCAACTTCCATCAGAGTTAGATGGTATGCTGAATAGTATTTCGAAGCAAGCGTATATGACGCTCGGTGATCTGGGGATACATTGTGGGCAGGGATTACGCTCTGGTGCAAATGAATTTTTCTATTTTAGGATCGCCAGTGAAACAGATAGTAAATACTCACTATACACGAGCAAGTGGTTTGGAAGGAGGAAAACAATTGAGGCTCCAAAAGAGCTTATCATTCGCTGTGTGCAGAACCGTCGCCAAGTAACGGGTCTTGTGGCAAATCCGCAAGCATTAGAAACTGGTGTCCTATATTTACAGGATCGTATTCGTCCTCAAGATTTTGACGTCTGCACGCATAACGCAGCAAGGCTATATAAAGTGCTACCGAGCACACTGAGTGACTACATTTCTGTAGCGGAAGAGTATAAAAATCCGAAGGGGCTATCTTTCAGGGAGTATAGTGCGGTAAAGCCAAACGAAAAAAAGATTGACTCCCTATATGAGCGGTTCTGGTATATGCTGCCGCAATTTACCCCAAGGCATCTCCCTAATCTTTGTATTACTCGCGTCAGTTCAGCTGCGGCAGATTGTGTTTATATTCCTCAATTGAAGGAAGATCCCATCGCAGTAGATGCAAACTTCGTCACGCTGTGGGGTAATTCACAAGAATCTGTTAAAATTAGTTTGGCGCTTTTGAACTCAACATGGAGCAAGTGCTGTCTGGAGTTGCTGTGCACGGTAATGGGCGGTGGTGCACTCAAAATTGAAGCAAGTCATGTGCGCAAGTTGCTGTTTCCCAAGCTAAATTGTCACCAGCTCCAGCGACTTTTGGACTATGGCCTAACGATAGTAAAGGACGGAAAGATTACTCCGGAACTGCGTGATGCCATTGATTCCACTATTTTAGATTCATTTACTGATGCAGAAGGCTCGTTAGTACAGATCAGGGCGCTGCTCCGAAAAAAACTTAATGAAAGGGGTGCCAAATATGAACTATAATGAACTCCGGGATTTTGCCCATCATGCTCAAGCAATGATCTATTCTGGGGCGGTGGAGGATCGGCTGCGCCATTATCTGTCCTCAAAGCTTCCTAGTATTTTCCCAGATTCTCCGTGGTGGATTCAAGCTCACATGGAAGGGACAGAAGCTCATGTGCGGTTTTCCGCTGGGCAAAGAAACCGCGAAGGTTTTGTTGATGCAGTGGTCGGGAAAACCGCTATCGAATATGAGAAAAATCTTACCCAGCGTGTTATCTTTGATGAGGGTTATCATCAAGTTAAAGAATACTGTGCGGCTCTATATAATATTGGTATCCCGGAAGAAGAAATCCTCGGCGTTCTCTCCGATACTGTTCGCTGGTATGGATATACGGTTACTATTGTTGGGAACGTAGAGGATGGGCACCTGTATGGTCCAGACAATGTCGAATTAACCCAAACGACAGCCATCGATCTGTCACGGGGGACCGATGAAGAGTTCCGCAGATTTGAAGTATTCATCCGTCAGTTCCTAGACCGAGATCAGTCCAGGTTACTGAATGCCAGCACACTCGTCGCGGATTTTGGCATGGACAGCAGCTTTTATAACCAAAATATTTCCGTATTCAGGGATACTGTTATTAGGGCGATGACTGAAAAACCAGACTATGCGGCGCTGATTCAGCAGGTCTGGCAAAACTTCATTGCTTACCTCGGCGTGTCCGATTACGGCAGATTTTCTGTTGATACATATATCAATGAGTTCTACTTGGTTACAGTTGCTAAAATCATTTGCGTTGATGTCATGGCCGGAGAACCTGTCATAAGTGAGGCTGCTGAAATCAAAAAGATTCTCAATGGCGATTATTTCACAAGGCAAAATATTTTTAACCTTGTGGATTATGACTACTTTGGCTGGCTCAATAACAGCCCTTATGTCGAGCAACTCATTCATAGTGTCAGCGAAATGCAGCATAGATTGGTGGCTTACGATTTTTCTCGCGTAGGAGAAACTGATATTTTTGGGCGTTTGTTGGCACAACTTGCTAACACAGAACACCGCTTGATGCTGGGACAAGAGTTTACGCCCCACTGGGTTGCTCAAGATATTGTAGAGTATAATATAGATTTACTGGGCGAGACTACTCCGCGCATCGTAGATATGTGCTGTGGGTCTGGCGTATTCCTCATTGAGTCGATAAGGGCAGTGCGGAGGAAGTATGATATCGTCCCGGAACGATATTCTACAGAAAAAGATGATATCGCTTTCTCCTGTGTTATGGGATTTGATATTGATCCATTGGCGGTCATGCTAGCAAAGGTTAACTGGGTCATGTCCATGCGAGATCTTTTTTCGGTTCATCATGGAGATATCACAGTTCCAATTTATCACGCCGATTCGTTGTTCGTAGCTACGCCTATAACGCATCAAATGCCGGATGCAGCTAACGACGCGTACGTTCTTCATTTTGCCCACCATGAAGTCTCTCTGCCTGCTTTCTTGCTGTCACCAGAACACCGGAAGACCTTCGATTCCTTTATGGCGAAAGCTTATCGTCTAGCTATGGCAAGAGCATCTGAAGCCGAGACAGCAATTGATCCCGCCACGGTGGAAGGCTTGGTTGAGGCCGTGGAGGTAGATAGCGAGACTGCGCTTTCTGATGAAGATCGCCAGTCGCTTTTGCCGTCAGCACAGCAGTTGATTGAAGAACTGGAGCATTTACAGAGAGAAGGCCGCAACGGTATATGGTATTTTATCATTTGCAATAGTTACCGTCCCGGATTGGCGGGACGACAGTTTAACTGCGTTGTCTCCAATCCGCCGTGGATGGCAATGAGCAAGTTGGCAGATAATCCTTATAAGGCTACGCTCCAAGGAATTGCTCGGCGGTATGGTATTAAACCTACCGGCGCTTCTCACCCACACATGGAACTAGCTACAATTTTCTTATTAAGCGCCGTCAATCGTTACCTGGAAGACGGAGCTCGTTGGAGTTGCGTCATGCCTGGAAGTCTTTTGAGTGGCTTAAACCATGAACCACTGCGGAGAGAAAAGTATCGCTCGTCTGATGCTGCCCTATCGCTACAGTTTGATGCGATATGGGAATTGCCCCAGAACACATTCAAGAATAAGGCTATTGTCCTTTCTGGAAAGAAAGATGACATACCGTCTCCAGACATACTTGATGGACGGGTTTATACGGATGTTGGAGTGTATGAACGGACACATTATACTTTGAACCGACAAGGCAATCGGAGTGCTTGGACAAACCGGGGCCGCAATGTGGACGTGGCAGATATTCTGGGTGGCGATGCGCTGAAGTTCTCTCAGGGCTGCGATCTGTTCCCACGAACTGCTCTCTTCCATGAATTTGTAGAGCGACCAAACGGTAACTGGGATATTGCGCCGATTGAGCGGACAAGCAGTTTGTGGTATCTCGTGAATGATCAAAAGAAGGCCAGTTGCAACGGTTTGGCTGCGGAAAATGTAGATAAAAACTATGTTTTTGACGCTTTTATCTCCAAGCATCTTTCTCCGTTTTATATGACGGATCCAGCCAAGGTGTTGATGCCCGGAAAGAAAGTCGATGGCCAGTGGAAAGCAATTTCTGCTACTGATAGAGCCTTGATGAACACCAGTACAGCCTATGTATTCAACCAAATTGAGGGAGACGCGAATACCC
>CALWOS010000277.1 GCA_944383185.1 uncultured Oscillospiraceae bacterium | reverse complement strand
AAATGGTGATAGTTCATACAAATCTCCTTTGTAGTAAATTTTGTTTCGCAACTCTATTTTACCACAGATTTGTATGAACTCCTTTTTTTTCTCCCTCTTCTGTTGCACTTAATAGTATAATTCACCATGGGTAATATCAATTACGCCTGCCGAACGATAGGCGTTAATGATGTCGTCGCTAAATTTTTCTTCAAGAGTGCGTTTAGGGAGAGTCGTACTATCAGTATCTCTCATCTTTTTTATTAAAAAGTTGTGCAACTCCTTTATTTCAGTAGAGTTAAATCCTTTTTTAGTCAGTTCTCGCTGTTTTGTTTCGATAAAGTCATGTATTATATCATTAGTAGGAACATAGTCCTTGTCTTTGATAATTTCAGTATAAAGTTTCAGATTGCGGGGATTAGTTAGGAATTTTTTTGCGTCATTTGACAGCAGCCCGTATTGCCTTGTGGTCATTGCCGATGATATTGCGTGGACTGGCAAATTAGAAAGTTCAACTTTACATTTTGAGAGATCTGGCGCCGATGATTCCCAAAAGCTAAGTATATTGTTTGCATCTATGGTACGGCAAGCAAATACAAGCTTCATGTTTTTAATGTTGCTACATTGCTTGACAATTGAACAGCAAGCTTCAAATGTGGAATTCCAATCTTTTTGCTCCCAATTTAACGCATCAACCTGATCGATTATAAGATAGCAAGGGTTATTGTTTGCAAGTTTTTTTAGAACCTCAATAGGGGAAGTGGAAAATCCTAAACTTTTACCATACTCATGAAGATTATTGCTTGGTCTGTTTACCTCAAAGCTCAATGGCAGGAATATACTATTATTGTTTTTTAAATCGCCACATAGCTTGTATATGATACCTGATTTACCAGAGCTGGCATTGCCTGATATTATTGCAACGTTTTCGGCATTAAGAATACGTCTTAGTTCTTTATATTCTTGCCTTTCAATCCAATTATTATTAATAAGCCCTCTTTTTTAGTTGTTTATAAATTTATCCTGAAGATCGGCTAATGTGGTGCTTGCCGCTGGTTTATCAATTGTATAAAACGTAATATTATTTTTTTTAAGAAAATTTTTAATCTCACTTACGTCTACTTTGGCAGCTATTTTATTATGTATTGTGGGGTAATGGTCTAAAAGTTCATAAGCTTGTTCTGCCTGAACGATGTGTGCCTCGCCCGCTAGTGCATTGATTATATATTGTTTATCATCAGGGATTGTTTCAATACGAAAAGATTTGAAGAAGTCTAAAATATCCCTATTTGAACTTTCCCAATATGATAAAGGCTTTGGCCTGCCTGCACCAGTCGGATAATAATGAATAGCTTAAAGGCGAAACTAATATAAAGGTACTGCCATTCAGGATATGATGGCAGGCATTTTTAATTACAGAGTATTGTTTTAACTTACCTACAGTCCACTTATCGTCAAGGCCATCTCGAGATTTGGCTTGAATGACGTGCATTTCATTGTCTTTTGTCAATACGTGGATGTCCAAACCTTGTTCAAGCACAGCATCATACGATTCCGACTGCACATATAAAACTTCATCGCAAAGTGATTTAGCGTAGTACAATGTAACAATATTAAATTCGTATTGATTGCCACCTTTTTCAGTTTCACCACCAGCTTTAAACATCATATTCTCCTTAGTTAATTCGGCTATATCAATTATTTTTAAGCCCGCATGTTGTCTTTGAAGATGTAATTGTTAATAACACCTCCAAAGTCATCGAAGAACTGTACTTCGTCTACGAGATAGTTTGTTATGTTGCCGACAATGTGATTATCAATGTAATCATAAAGATTAGCAGCAACTTTAAGTTCTATAAAGTTTATAATTCCAAACTGTCGGGATTGAGAAGAAAATCTATTACGTTGATAATCAGATAGCCCTTCTCGTTTCTCCAGGGCATTGTGTGTTGCTGTAATACGATGATCTTTTTAAAGGAATCGTCTATGCGGTCAAACGACGCCTGTTCCTGTTCCATCTTCTCCTTATCAGGAATGGCAAAGGCGGACTGAATATAATATCTCCTGTTGCCCTTGTTGCATACAAAATCGACTTCGGCTTTCGTTTCAACTATTTTTCCGTCCTCACCGCGCTTGCGGTATTCAACAATGCCCACGTCAATATTGAAACCGCGCACAAGAAGTTCGTTGTAGATAATATTTTCAAGTATGTGCGTCTGTTCCTGCTGGCGGAAATTTAGCCGCGCATTGCGCAGTCCCACGTCGGTGAAGTAGAACTTGTATGGCGAGCCTATATATTTTTTGCCTTTAATATCGTATCTCTTTACCATAGAAATGATAAATGCGTCTTTCAGATACTCGATATAGGCGGCAATGGTGTTCTTGTTAGTTTTAATGCCGTGGGAGTTGAATGTGTCGGCAAGTTTTGAAGGGTTGGTCAGCGAACCCACCGCCGAGGCAAGTATATCCACTACATTGTCGAGAGTGGTGTCGCCGCGCAGTTTATAGCGGTCAATCACGTCCTTTTTGTATGTTTCCTCAAATAAGTCGCTCAGATATTTGCTCTTTTGCTCGTCGCTGTTTCTGCTTAAAATAAGCGGCAGTCCGCCGTACATAGAGTATTCGTCGAAGCCTTCATACTTGTCGCCGTCATAGACAGACATAAATTCGGCAAAGGAGAGGGGGTAGATTCTCACTTCATCCCCGCGCCCCCTGAATTCGGTCAGTATGTCCGAAGATAAAAATTTGGAGTTGCTGCCCGTTACATATATGTCCACATTGCGCTGCCGCAAAAGTCCGTTCAGCACCCCGTATAGTCTTATATCGCCGCTCTTCATCTCTTCGGCGGTGATTGCAAATTGCACCTCATCCAAAAAAATGTAGTACATTTTCTCGTCGCCGGAGGTCGCTGCGGTGAGATATTCGTAGAGTACGTCAACGTCGCGGTATTTTCTGTTCTTTTCATCGTCGAGGGCAAGGGCTATAATCTGACTCTCTTTTACGCCGGTGGAGATGAGATAATTTTTGTAAAGATTAAATAAAATATAGCTTTTGCCGCACCGCCTTATGCCTGTGATGACCTTTATCGAGCCATTCTCGCGCCTTGCAATAAGCTGTTCTATATATCGTTCACGCTTAATCTCCTGCATACTGTCCTCCTGATTACCCAAAACCGTATTTGATAACTTTTTGGTAAATAGATTATAGCCCAAAATGAGTTAAAAGTCAACATGTGTGGCGAATTTATTTGCCAAAATACCACATTGATAACTTTTTGGTAAATAGAAATTTAAATTGTTATTTGGTTGGCGCCATTTCGTGTAAAATAGCGTATAAATGTTTATATATAAGTGAACAATAAATGAATAATAAGTAATTTGCTATTGACAAATGATGGACGGATGTGATATAACATAAGTGAACAAAACATGAGGTATTTACTATGGATAAATCGGCTGATGACAATAATATAGTCATGCTTATGGCGGAACTTTATAAAAAGTGTGAGTCGCTGTTTGATGATGCAGCAGGTGTAAGAGGGAGAGTGTATGGCGTCATAGACGTATACCAGTTCAAAAAGTATATTGAGAACGCTGAGATTTTATTTAGGAATAATGGTATAAACAGTGACAATATACTAGAAGAATTGCCAGATAAGTTTTTGGAAGACTTTATTGCTACATACAACATTAATTTAGATAATGGCAATAGTCATGATTTTAATGCATATGCTTCATTATTGTGCATAGATAAGTTAGTTGGAGAAAATATAGAAGAAAGCGAAAATAACTATACTGAAACTCATAATAAATTGATTAAATATGCTCAGATGGCTTATTGCAAGTATGAATTATATATATTGCCTTCAATAGGTAGAAGGATATTAGAAAATAAACAGGATTCAAATGGACATAACGATTCAAAAACTGACGGTGAGGGGGGATGGGGATATAGCCTTAATAATTTCCTTTTTGTGAAAGGAAGTAGAATTAAAAAATATAAACTTAATGAGATGTATGTTGATTCGCTATTAAGCGAAAAGAGAAATAGCATAAGAATTGGCTTTTCACCGCTAACACATAAAAAATGTATCAAAACAGAAAACATTATAGTTAAAGACGCGTTAGGAAATGACGTTAAACGTATCAATGTTGGGTTGGATGTTGCATATATAGAGGAGCTAAAACAACTTATAATAAAAAGCATAGAACAGGCAGCAAAAGATGAAGTTGATATTTTATTTTTTCCTGAGCTACTATGTCCACCAGAAATTTGCAGTCAAAATAAAGGCTACAACTTATTTCTCTATGATGTATTTGAGGAGTTGAGACGACAGCAAATAATCGGGTATCCTAAAATTATAGCATTGCCTTCTGTTTGGCAACATCGAAATGACGGTAGCGGGCAAGGTGATAACAAATTGATTATATGTGACGGCATGGGTAAGTTGCTGGGTGAACAATATAAGCACAACAGATTTGAAGATTATCACGGTAGGGCAGTTGAAAACATTAATACAGATGATAAGAGTATCTTTATGCTTAGTACAAAAGCATGGGGAAGAATAGCTTTTGCCATTTGTGCTGATGTGTTGTACGATTATTTAAACTGTCTGCTGCAATTTAAGCCATCAATTATCATATGCCCTTCTTTCTCCCGTGGCAGCGATGCGTTCTGTAAAGTAGTGGTTAGAGCGGCTACAGAAGGTTGTTGCATTGTTTGGGGAAATAGTTTTGCGGCAAAAGAATATTCTATTACTAACACCGAGAAGTGCGACGATGGTGATTATCCTATATGTGTGGCGGGAATGAATGCGCGTTACGGGCGACAAAATATAAAACACATTATTACAGCAGAGCAAGTAAAAAAATATAAAGATGGGGAGTCGTGCCTGGTTGAGTTCAATCTTCCTTTTACGTATGTAGACAAAAAAGATGAGGTGAACTGGATTGAAATATGAGGAAATACTTAATGCATTATATTAAATTGTTATGTTTTACAAAGGAGAAAATAAGATGAAAGATATCGTTAATGTTGAACGCAACATATTGCAACTAAATAATGTAAAGGAACTAAATCGGCAAATTGATGTACTCATAAAGAAATTTGCTGAGGTGTATGCGTCAGGAAATACAGATAATTTAACTAAGGATCTTAATTTTTATTATAATGAACAAAAGTATGCTGTGAATAAATGTAATGTGGATGTTGAAAGTATAGTATATGCGCTTGGTAAACTTGATGGATTAATTAAAACGATTGATATGTTGTTGTATTATGTCAATCAGTGGAAAGAATTTGAAGAGGAGAATGTCATAGCTGATAATTCTAAACATTTGCATAGCATTTTACAATTTTTACAAAAAAATAATAGAATGTCACATACCGAATTGGCAAATGCTTTGGGGGTAAGTGTCAATAATCTTACAAACACAATGGAAAGAATTATGCCGCTTGGCGTAGTTAAAAGAGAAAGATTTGGCAAGTATTGCTACTATTATATTACAGAGAAAGGTAAAAATTATTTATATAAATTTGGACAAAAGAATTGCTTGAAACCATATAAATATGAGCAGATTGTAGGAATTAGGGGTGATGTTGGGCAATTGCCAGAAGAATTAAATACTAATATTAGTCATTTGCTTAGCAGTAAAATGATACAAGAAATTTATTATCAGGCTATGTCTGGTGATTGTAGAAAAAAGAAAAAAGTGAAAAAATTATTGGATAAATTGAAGCAAGCCAATACTAGTCGATATGGTTTTGATGAAGCAATTAATTTAAATTTTATGGTGGCAATATTTTCAGGATTTAATGAACAAAATTATTGGAATAGTATGGTGCATATAGTACGCACAAATGGCGATTTGCCTGATAAACCTCAAAAGAATAATTACTCTTTAGTACTCGTGACTAACTAAATGATTACTGTGTTATAAAGGATAAAGGTTTTTGTATGAAATATATAACGAATTTATGTAAGTTTATCAAAAATAATCAAAGTGGAGAAACTTTTTTATTTGATGTAATTGCACAATATATTTTTTCATTAGAAGATAGTAAGTCGCAGGCTTGTGCATTGAATAAGTTTTTAGAGCAGAAATGGCATACTGATACGGAAATGTATCAAATACTTGGTAGTGCTAATATTCCTGATCAAGATGAACATACTGAACTCGTTGAGGAGTGGGTAGAAGATAATCTAAGATTGCTCTATAGTAAAGGGGACAGCAAAGAAGCTTTTTATGCCGAACTTTTGGATATGTTGAAATCCGTAAATGTGGAAGATAGAGGTTATGCACTTACTATATTGTACTCCAACATGCTTCTTCCGTATAGAAAGATTAAGCGCGGAGTATCTATGGAAGAAAAAGAGTTCGGTGAAGCCTTTACGTCGATAGTTGCATCAATACATTATGGTTATCAGGTTATATATAGCAATTTTAGCCAGAGGACGGAGGTGAGTTCCTTACTGATGAAGGAAGCTGATAAGCTAGGAGAAAAAGATAGAATAGTGTTTTGGGCTACCATGCTTGGTACCATTGAAGAGCGAGCGGCGTGGATAAATAAAATGGAGTCGGTCCAGGTTGAAGATAATAATGAGGAATGAATTTGTATGGTAGTTTACTATATAATAATAGCAACTCTATTGGTGTCATCATAGATATAATGAATATCGTTATTGAAGATGAGCGAAGTTATTTGATGTAAACTTATAAACGCAACTGCCTCCTTTTAATACTTGTCTAAGGAAATAGACTTATTTACTAAGAGTCTAATAGAAGTAAAATGTATAAGTTGAAGAAAGATTGAAATAGGAGAATAAAAGTCCGTCGATGTTTTTTGAAGTGAACCCCAAAGTTTGGACATAAATTTAATTAAATCATTTGGTAATGAGTTCGGTATTGTACCGGGCTCATTCCTTTTAATTTGAGAGAAATTCTCTTGTTGTTCCAGTAAAATATGTATT
>CALWOS010000276.1 GCA_944383185.1 uncultured Oscillospiraceae bacterium | reverse complement strand
CGGGCAGATATCCTACGAGGAGCCCCCTGAGGGCTGGGACTATAGCTTCGGGCATGAGTTTATCTACGAGAACGGCATCCAGTATGTCTGGGAGAGGCTGGACGATACCACTAAAATAAACCTCGGCGAGGCCATGAACGCCATAAGGGATGTTCAGGTATACTGCTCGCTGAGCGTCGGCTTCCCGAGGGAGGAGGCTGAGGACTTTTTGGAGCTTCTTGCCAACTGTGCGATGTACTACTCCTACTACGAGAGCAGGTTCCAGCTGCATGTCACCGACGAGGGGATGGTAAGAGGGCTTACGATAAACTACAGCGTTCAGTACGAGGATGAGGCGGCAGAAAGAAACAGGCTTCTCGGCGAAAAGCTAGACGAGATGATAGCCGGCATGCCGGACGGCAGCGACTTTGAGAAGATAAAATACCTTCACGACACCCTCGTGCTCAACTGCACCTACAGCGAGGACGCCGTCAGCCCCTTCACTGCGTTTGGCTCCATAGTAGAGGGCAGGGCGACCTGTCAGGGCTATGCGGACGGTATGCATCTTCTGCTTTCAAGAGCCGGCTTTGAGACGATGTTCGCAACCGGAGAGGGCAGCGAGCCCTCGATAAAGCACAAGTGGTGCTATGTCAGGCTTGACGGCGAATGGTACGCCATAGACCCCACCTGGGACGACCCTCAGGACAAGAAGGAGGAGGATTTCATAGGCTATGAATACTTCCTCGTTACAGACGAGCTTATCCTAAGGGACCATGAGAAAAAGTACGACAGCAGCTACTACGAGGTCCCCGTTGCCGAGGGAACCGAGCTTAACTACTACCGTCAGGTAGGCTACTGGGCTGAAAACGAGGAGGATGTCAGAAGAATCCTCACCGAGCAGGCGATAGCTGCCGCCAGCGAGGGCAGGCAGTTCATATACCTTAGAATGGAGGACGGCGAGGAGCTTGCCGACATCTATTCGCCCTCTATGTTTGAGGAAATACTAAAGGAGGCGGCAGCCCAGACCGGGGCGGCGATAGACACAGGAAGCTGGTCGAGGAGCCTCAAGGAGGAGATAGGGACACTTACCATCACTATAAAATATCTCGATTAACCAAGAATATATTTGGAGGTAGAAAGAATGAGCAAAGCAAAGAGATTTCTGTGCCTTGTCCTTGCGGCCGTGATGTCGGTGAGCGTTTTGGCAGCCTGCGGCAAGAAGGTAGAGGAAAATCCCCAGGTCACCCCTGACATCAGCGAATCGGCTCCTGCAACCACTCCCGCACCCGTCACCACCACCGAGCCGACAACCACTCCCGCACCCACAACAACCACCGAGCCGACGACTACTCCGCCTCCCACTCAAACCGAGCCGGAGACAACTCCCACTCCTACCACCACCGAGGATGAGGACAGCTACACCGTCGAGGAGCTGTCTCTGACGATGTACGCAACCGACGCCGTAAATGTAAGAGTAGGACCCAGCGCAAGCTATGACAGAATCGGCGGACTTAGTAAAAACGAGTCTGTAGCCGTAACGGGAAGGGCGTCCACCGGCTGGTACAGAGTTGACTACAGAGGCGAGGTAGGCTTTGTCAGCAACGCATACCTTACAGACAAGGTTCCCTCCAGCACTCAGCCCGCAGACGACGAGGACGGCGATGTCGTTTTGGACGAGAACGGCGATGTCGTTTTGGACGAGGGCGGCTCCAACACCGGCAGCTCCGGCAACATCAGCATAAACTACGGAAGCTGGGCGAGCGACAGCGGCTGGGATTATATGCTCAGCCTGATGAAGTCCCAGGGCTATGCCGACGCTGTAAACGCAATAGCTCAGGGTCTTGCAAACCACGAGACCGATATCTACATAGATTCCTCCTATATCCCAAGGGACGAGGTCGACGATTTCATGAACCTCATAACCCCCCTTATTGCGGTGGAGTACTGCTATGTCGAGAGGATACCCAGCTACAATGTATCGGCGTATAACCAGGGAATAATCTCCCTCTCGGTAGACTACTACACCAGCTCCTCTGCGGAGGACGCCAGGATGATGGAGGAGCTTAGGTCCGCAGCGGACAGCATCCTAAGCGGAGTTAGAAGCTCCTGGTCGGATTACGACAAGATTTTATACATCCACGACAGATTCATCGAGGGCTGCGATTCCAGCTCCGACAACTACGCCGGAAGAAATGATTTGTGGGTAGCGTCCGCATACGGCTCGATAGTCGACGGCAGGGCGACCTGTCTTGGCTACGCAAAGGGTCTTTTCTACCTGCTTTCAAGGGCAGGCTTTGACACCGTGATGTGCGTAGGAAGCGGACTCGGCTACGACGCCTCCGCCAAGCATGTATGGGTTAAGGTCAAGGCGGACGGAAGATGGTACAACATCGACCCGACCTGGGACGATAAGCCCGGTCAGACAGCCGTCGCCAGCAACCTTGTCGGCTACGAGTTCTTCATGGTCACAGACCAGTTCATGCATGAGACTCACTGCCAGGTATTTGATATGCAGTTCTTCAATGTGCCCTCTGCGACCTCCGAGACCCTCAACTGGTACAAGGTCAACGGCTACTACGCCGAGAGCCTGAGCGAGGCTGAGAGGATGGTAGAGAAGGCTACCGAGGAGGCAGTCGCAAGAGGCGGAGACTACGAGATGTTCTCGATAAGATTTGCCACCGTCGAGCTGTACGAGGAGTACAACGCCAACTACACAAGAAGCATCTACAACGCAAGCATACTTCCCAACTACTCCTCAAGATACACCTGCGACAAGAAGTTCATGGGAACAAACTCCGGCTACGATGTCCATACAAGAACGATAACCATGAGACTGGCAAAGTGATTGCATTAGGCTAATCCGAGAAAGAGGCGGCAGAGTCCGCCTCTTTTTTATCCTTATGGCAGTACAAAACATCAAGACGGGCATGGCTTTACATTAATATGCACAAAAGAGTAAAGAATAAAATGGGCAAAATGTGCATTTAATTTTTGTTCAGGATGTGATATACTTGTTAGGAAATCCATGTAGGCAATGTAAAGCTGCCGTGGCTTCAAACAAAATCAAGATAATGGTAAAGAAGGGAACTGATTATGAATACAGCAAAGGCTAGAATTATCAGGAGGCTAGTATGCGTGCTTCTTGCGGCTCTTGTGGTGTTTGTAATGGTCGGCTGCGGAAAGGAAAAGAGGCAGATAATCAAGCTGACTCTCTCCACCGAGGACTCTGAGGCGATACTCGCCGCCGCCGGAATCATGCTCCCCGACGCTGAGTCGGCTAAGGGCGCAGGAACCACCATTACCTTCCATCACTGGGTGGATGGCTTCCACAACTACTCCGAGGACGAGATAGTCAACACGGGATACTGGACCTTCTCAGAGAAGTACGGGGGAGAGATTGAGTGGGTAGAGACTACATACGGCACCCGCTTTGACGACCTCGCAAACCTCATAATGGCGGACAATTCTCCCGACTTCACCACCGCCTCTGTAAACACCTTCCCTGAAAGGTGCTTAAAGAGCGTCTTTATTCCCGTCGGGGATTATATCGACTATACCGACCCGCTGTGGTCTGGAACGGCAGAGTTCGTCGAGAGATACTTCTCTATGAACGGCGAGCCGTGGATAATCTGCACCGATGTCAAGGCAACCGATGTCTGCACCTACAACCGCAGAGTCATCGAGGAGTGGGGCTTTGACGACCCCGCAGAGCTTTATGCAAACGACGAGTGGACCTGGGATATATTCTACGAGATGTGCGTTGAGTTTTCAGACCCTGACGAGGAGAGATACGCTCTTGACGGCTGGGCATGGCAGTCCGCACTCGTAAACTCCACCGGCGTAACCCTTATCGCCATAGACGGGGAGGGTCAGTTCATCCACAATCTGGACGACCCCTCGCTCGAGGCTGTTCAGACCGTCATCTACGACCTAAACAAGAACGACTGCAGGTGTCCTACCGTCATGAGAGGCACCGAGCAGGACGGAGCCGGAATGAAGGAGGGTCTTTGCCTCTTCTGGCTGAGAGAGAAGTGGGCGTTCACAGGACCCGTTGACGATATCAGCGCAGTATGGGGCGATATAGCCAACAACGAGATCATGTTCGTTCCCATCCCGAGAAATCCCAACGGCGACGGTAACTACTACCTGGGCGGTCAGCCTGTAGGATACCACATCATCTACGGCGCAAGAAATCCCGACGGCGTTGTCCTTCTTTCGATGTGCGAGCGCTTCAAGATTCTCGACCCGACCGTTATCAGCATCGACGAAAAGCAGCTCAAGGAAATCTATCTTTGGACAGACGAGATGCTCGAGATGAACGACAGGTGCCAGGAGCTGGCCAAGGGCTACCCTGTTGTAAACTTCTCCCCAGGATGCCCGGCACAGCTCAACTCCGCTGTCAACAACCTGATAACAGGAACCACCGGCAACAATCCTCAGACCTGGGCACAGCTCAAGGAGCAGTACATGGAGTCTATAGAGTACTACCTTGAGGACCTCAACGACTGGGTACAAAATCCCGACGCAAGAGCCTAGAGCCTTAGCTCTCCCTTCGGGGACAGCTGGAGAGTATATCACAAGGACCGTATCTGTATGGTGCGGTCCTTTTTTTGCCGGGGAATGTATTTTCAGCAGACCGAGCCTGTCCCGGCGCAAAGTGAGCCGCCACGGCTAAAGCCGTGGCGAATGGATTGCCGGGCAGCGGGTAAGACAGCCTCCTGCCGCTTCCCCGGCGGCGCACGGATGTCAGGCTCTTGTGAAACCTACCCGGCAATCAATTGGTCAGCCTCGCTGACAGCTCACTTTGCATGAGTGGGGATTCCCATCAAGCTGCGAAAAGAAGCTTCACTGCCGCAAGTCTACCTTCTGCGTTATACTGCGCTTGCTTTCGCCATATACTTTTATCG
>CALWOS010000275.1 GCA_944383185.1 uncultured Oscillospiraceae bacterium | reverse complement strand
CAGGCACCATGCGCCTGAAGGTGCTGGAAATTTCCAAGTAGAATGGATTGTAATGGGGAAACGCTTTGCGTTTCCCCTTTTTTTCTTTACAGATAGGACAAAATTGTGCTAAAATATTAGCTATCAAAAAAAGACGCGGGTTCGCATTTGGAGGTTAAAAAATGGACGAGCAGAACAGAACACCGGAGGCGCAGCAGCCGGAAGCGGAACTGTCCGAGATCCTGAGGATCCGACGGGAAAAGCTTGCCGCGCTGCAGCAGGCGGGACGAGACCCTTTCCAGGAAACGACCTATACCGTAAACGCCTATGCCAAGCAGATCAACGAGGATTTTGACGCCTATGAAGGAAAACAGGTGTCGATCGCAGGGCGGATTCTGTCCAAGCGCGGCATGGGAAAAGCGGGATTTATTGATATCCAGGACAGCACCGGCCGGATTCAGTCGTATGTGCGGAAGGACCATCTGGGCGACGAGGAATACGAATGGTTTAAAAAATATGATATCGGGGATATTGTTGGAATTCAAGGCGAAGTGTTCCGCACCCAGAAAGGGCAAATTTCGGTGAAGGCAGACGAGGTCAAGCTGCTTTCGAAATCCTTGTGTCCGCTGCCGGAAAAATTCCATGGCCTCAAGGATACGGAATTGCGGTATCGCCAGCGCTATGTGGATTTGATTGTGAACCCGGAAGTGCGGGATACATTTATTAAGCGCTCCAATATCTTAAAGGAAATCCGGAAATTTTTGGATGGGGAAGGGTTTATGGAGGTAGAAACCCCCATGCTCGTCACCAATGCCGGCGGCGCTGCCGCCCGCCCGTTTGAGACGCATTTCAATGCGCTGGATGAAGATTTGAAGCTGCGGATTTCGCTGGAACTGTACCTCAAACGCTTGATTGTAGGCGGATTGGAGCGGGTCTATGAAATTGGCCGGGTATTCCGCAACGAAGGGTTGGACACTCGCCACAATCCGGAATTTACGCTGATGGAGCTGTATCAGGCGTACACCGATTACAACGGGATGATGGATCTGACCGAGCGGCTTTACCGGCATGTGGCCCAAGCGGTTTTGGGGACGCAGAAGATTGTGTACCGCGGGGTGGAGATGGATTTGTCCAAACCGTTTACCCGTATTTCTATGCTGGATGCGGTAAAGCAATATGCTGGGGTTGATTTTCGCGAGGTCCAAACGCTGGAGCAGGCCAGAAAGCTGGCGGATGCACATGGGATTGCCTATGAGCAGCGCCATGGGAAAGGGGACATCCTGAGTCTCTTCTTCGAAGAATATGCGGAAAAGCATCTGATTCAGCCCACGTTTGTGATCGACCACCCCATTGAAATTTCGCCGCTGACTAAGAAAAAGCCTTCGGATCCCAACTATGTGGAGCGGTTTGAGTTTTTCATGAACGGCTGGGAAATCGCAAACGCGTATTCGGAATTGAACGATCCGATCGATCAGCGGGCGCGTTTTGCGGCGCAGGAAGAGATGTTTGCCCAAGGGGACGAAGAGGCAAACCATACGGATGAGGATTTCCTGCATGCGCTGGAGATCGGTATGCCGCCAACGGGTGGAATTGGATTTGGGATCGACCGTATGTGCATGCTGCTGACCGATTCTTCTGCGATTCGGGATGTACTGCTTTTCCCGACGATGAAGTCTCAGGGGGCGGCCAAAAACGAAGCCAACAACGCGGCGCAGGCGGCAAAAACAGTGCCGGAAGCGGCAGAAAAACCGGATTTCTCCAAAGTGGAGATTGAGCCGCTGTTCCAAGATTTCGTGGATTTTGAGACATTCTCCAAGTCCGATTTTCGGGCGGTGAAGGTTCTGGCCTGCGAAGCGGTGCCAAAGTCTAAGAAGCTTCTCAAATTCACACTGGACGACGGGACCGGCGAACCTAGGACGATTTTAAGCGGGATCCACGAATATTACGAGCCCCAAGAGCTGGTAGGCAAGACCTGTATCGCCATCACCAATCTTCCGCCCAGAGCGATGATGGGCATTGACTCCTGCGGGATGCTGATTTCGGCGGTGCACAGCGAGGAAGGCCAGGAAAAACTGCATCTTTTGATGGTGGATGACCGTATCCCGGCAGGCGCAAAGCTTTATTAAGAGGGTCTGTTTTCCGCCTGTATCGGGAAGCGCTTTCTTGACAAACGCCGAACGGAGAATGCTGCGCAGGGAAAGCGCGCCGATTGGGAAAATGAGATGAAATGATGGGATGTGAGACCTTGAGAGAAGGGCTTCTTTCAAGGTCTTTTTCCTATCTATGGGGACCGGATCTCCAACAACCAATCCACTGGACAGCTTTTCTTTTCAGGCACCACGAGAATGGAAGAATTTGGATTGAATAAACTGGAGAAAAAAGGAAACCAGTGGGCAAAAAACCGAAACAATCTAGTAATGAAAAGGGTTTATTCTGTAGAGTACGGGAGAAGAAGGGCTTTCAGCCAGCAGATGCATTTGGGCGTTGGCGCGGACAGCCTATTTCTAAATACAACGGGAGGAATTGGGATGGCAAAGCTAGAGCAAACCATACGGGGAAATTTCGACCAGGTCATACGTTCCGTTGAGCAGGGAATCCTGGACGGCAGCATGTCGGCGTCTTTGGAAGAATCCAGCGACTTTTCCAGCAACGGCGCGCGTTGTAGCGTGCGGGTATTTGAGCGGTACAGCTGGGCGGGAGGAAACCGCGTCAGTTTGAGTGTGACGATGTTCCAAAGCGGGGATGGCCCGATTTTTCTGTCCGCTATCACCGCGGGAGGAAGCCAGGCCGTGTTTTTCAAATTGAACACGGTGGGCGAAGAGGCTTTTTTGGATAAACTCAAGGAACTGTTACAAAAAAACCAGGAATCGCTCCGGTAACCTGCGAATGGCTGGGAGGGAAACCATGCGGATTCAAAAAGTGGAGACAAACAAAAAGCAGTATCTGCCCTTGCTTTTGCTGGCGGATGAGCAGGAAGACATGATCGACCGCTATCTTGACAGGGGGACCATGTATGTGCTGGATGACAGCGGAGTGAAGGCGGAATGCGTGGTGACGGATGAGGGCAGCGGCGTGCTGGAGGTAAAGAACCTGGCAGTGGCGCCGGAAAGCCAGAGAAAAGGATACGGCCGGGCCCTGCTGGAGTATATTGCGGACCGATATCGGGAGAGCTTTTTTGTGCTCCAGGCGGGAACCGGGGACAGCCCGCTTACGGTTCCGTTTTACGAGCGCTGCGGGTTTGTCCGGCATCACACAGTAAAGAACTTTTTTACGGAGCACTATGACCATCCCATACGGGAGGCCGGGGTGCGGCTGACGGATATGATTTATCTGCGAAAAAATCTGCAGGCTCCGGCAGGAGTGCTCGGGAGGCTCTCAGAGAAGAATTCAAGCGGCGCTTGAATGAAAAAACAGCGGTTCAAGGCGCGGATGCTGTCATAAGGGAAAGAAAAGGCGTACACTTATCCTGTGAAAAAAGTACGGCGAGGGAGGATGAGTAAATGACATTTTCTGAGAGACTGGCAAAGGCAAGAAAAGAAAGAGGACTGACCCAGAGCGAGGTGGCGGAGAAGCTCCATGTGTCCTTTCAGGCGGTCAGCCTGTGGGAGAGGGGGGAAACAGTTCCGGAAACAGATAAGCTGGCGGATATTGCGGATCTGTACAGGGTAAGCACAGACTGGCTGCTCACCGGGAAGATCCAGGAGCGGGTGCTGTTTGATTTTCAGGACTCCCTGTCGGACCGGCTGTTTGATGAGAGCAGAATGTACACCTATGTAAAAACCTATGCCGGCGTGAAGAACCTGTATCAGACTTTGAAAGTGCTGCCCTATGCGAGGGACCTTCACAAAGGGCAGGTGCGGAAAGGGCGGGACCAGGTTCCCTACATTTATCATCCGCTGCTCATCGCGTGTCACGCGCTGGCGCTGGGGCTGGATGACGACAATCTGATTTCAGCCGCCCTGCTCCACGATGTCTGCGAAGACTGCGGCGTTTCCGTTTCGCAGCTGCCGGTGAATGAGCGGACAAGGGAGGCGGTCTCTCTTTTGACCAGACAGGCGGGCGTGAAAAAGGAAGACTACTATCAGCGGATTCTGAAAAATCCCATTGCCGCCATGGTGAAGCTGCTGGACCGCTGCAATAATGTTTCGGGGATGGCAGCCGGTTTTTCCAAAGAAAAGCTGGTGGCATACATCCGGGAAACCGAACAGTATATATACCCGCTGCTTCATCAGGCAAAGAATGAGTATCCCATGTATTCCAATCAGATATTCCTGATCAAATATCATATGACAAGTGTGATCGAAGCGGTTAAACGGCAATAGCGGAGGAGTGAGACAGATGAAGGAGGGACTTTCACGCTTCAGGCAGCCCCATCAGGCGGATTATCCCCGGGCCCTGTCTGAGATCAGAAACGGAAGGAAAGCAGGACACTGGATCTGGTACATTTTTCCCCAACTGAAAGGGCTGGGGTACAGTTCCATGTCGGATTATTACGGCATCCGGGACCTGGAGGAGGCGAAGGCCTATCTGGCGGATCCCGTACTGGGAAGGGACTTGCTGGAGATCTGCGGG
>CALWOS010000274.1 GCA_944383185.1 uncultured Oscillospiraceae bacterium | reverse complement strand
CGGCAAACGCTCACCACGAGTATTCAGGTAGTGGTAATCACCGCCGTAATCTCCACCAGGCTCATCCGGATACAGCAACAGTGCTTTCGCGATCTCCGGAGCAGCGGACAAACCGGAAGCCAGCGTCATATCTTTGTACTGTGCTCCATTTCCCTGATCCGTGGTGTATGTGATTGCTCCTTTGGTAAGCTGGATTTTACTGGATACCCAATCCCATTTCAGAGTATCGGCTGAACCCGGCTCGACCAGTGATCCATCTGACTTGATTGCTTTCCACAGGGTAGAGCCAGCCGCCATGCTCGCATCTGCCATCATGCAGTTAGAATACGGAATGATCTGGATTTCTCCATTATTGAGCCTCATCCCGGCACACCATTCCCAAACATTTCCGTTCAGGTCTGCAATCCCGTCAGGCATCCAGTTGTGATACCATGTTGCCGGTCCGGATCCCGTGAGGCATCTGGTAGGCTCTCCCGGATGGCTTTCTGCTCCATCGCTCTCAAAAGCACATGGAACGCCCTTTTCATGAGGATAAGAAACATCCTTCCCCCAGTTATTATTGCCCCTCGGCATCGTGCCGTTCTTCCTGCACCACAAGGCGATAGCACTCCACAGGGCATACGGTGTCAACCCCCAGCCGTTTCCTTTGTTCCTGCAGAACGTGACAGCCTGGTCGAAATTCACATAAGTTTTCGGATCACGCATCGGAAGGGAATACGCCCTGTCATTCAGGACAACATTTTGAAACTTGGAGATGTACATGACATCTTTCTCCGTGCTCTCCACCCGGAAGGCAGGATGTGTGTTCTGGCTTCCACCCTCAAATAATTCAGCCATTGTCATTTTGGGGAACGGAACCATAACGGACGGCATCCCCAGATCATCAAAAAGGGCGGTATTCTTACCGCCCGACATCGCCTCAATCGCTAATTTAAAATCATCAAAATTCGGCATGATTCTTTAAACCTCCATTTCCCACAGTCTGAGTTCGCATTTGTCAATATCAAAAGCCACAGGCTCCCGGTTCGTGATTGTAGGTGAAGACATTCCCTCCTCAGCCTCCGGGTTGTAGTCCGGGTTCTCGGATGTGGTTTCAATATATTCCCTGGCAGGAACCACGAGCTGAGCCACATACCGTTCCCCCTCGGATGTTCCCATCACAAGCGCCCCGGTGAAATCCTGGCATATATCAATAACGACCTCATAATCACGTTCCTTTTTGGAAATGTCGAACATGAGATCGCCATCATTGAAACTGATAATCTTCCCCATCAGTTCATACGGGATAAAATTCACGCCGTTCTCCGGCAGATGAGTTACTTTCATCAGTAATACCTCCTTCTCGTATTCGCCATTTTCACGGCTTCATTCGTGCGTGCCGCCGCCACTTCCGCAGCCTCACGCATCACCGGATCCCTGGTGTCGATTCCATACTTCTTTGCGATGTACTCGACATCCTCTTTCCGGCTCTCTTCTCTGATAATCACATTGGCCATGATCTTTTAGATACCTCCTCTCACATAACATCTGACCACAACGCTGTCTGCCGATCCGGTAAACTGGATCTTGAAGCCATTCAGCAGTTTATCGCTGATCTCAAAATCCCCGACAGCTCCCCCGCTCACACTCACGACCTCCGGCGTTACGGTATAATCTTTCGTATTCCGGGGTGTGGTAAGCTGTAGCGTCTTTATGGAATTGTTGTGTGGATATTCCTGGCTGTTCGTCAGGGTAGCTTCGATGATCTCTCCCTGCAATCCACTCAGCACATCCTCCATATGGATCAGATTCCTGGTATTCTCGGATGCCATCAGCATCGCTTCCAGAGCCGCCAGATCCATTATGTTAAAATTGGTGGCACTCTGCGGCGTGCCCTGCTGTCTGACGGTTCCTGGCGCCCTTTCCAGAGTCAGATACCCTCCGGCCTCATCCTTCGTAAAACGGTTCGGAAATTCTACAACGTGATCTTTCCAGTTCACAAGTTCCCTCATGTGCCTTTCACCTCCTCTCTGCCGTGTCAGGCTGTCGCTTCTGAAATATCCAACTGCACAACATAGAAAAAGCCTTCCGCAACAGAATCCATTTTCAGATTTTCTGTCTTGGAAAGCCAAAGCTGATTGTCTGTGTCATACAACTGAACCTGCGTCACCGTTCCGGAACCGGAGGAAAGCTCAATCTTAAAAGCAATTTCCACGGTTCCATCATCCGTGATATTGACGGATTCGATATTCGTCTTATGATATTCTGAATCCACTTTATATTGTGCGTAGGCAACCCGGCGTTTCGTATAATCACGGTACCCCTGGATCGCCGCACTGGTCAGCATACTCATTTCTTTGCGTCCTCCCTTCTACAGACTGAAATCATCTCCACAAAGCTGAAACTCCATCTGCCAACTTTCCGTGGTGATCTCCGGAAGCATGGTTCCCTCTGCGTCCTCATATCCGTTTGCAGTAACCGGGGATGTTCCTGCTTTCATATCATCACTTGCAGGATTGAACCCGACTCCATATCCCTGCGCATCTGACTTTACTTCAATCCCTTCCCGGAATAAAGAAAGCCCGGTGCTGGTATCAGGGTATGTTCCGGCACGTCCGGATGCTCCGGCTGTCGGATATTTCAAATGCTCAGCATCTGTATCACTCTCAATCTCCACCAGGACATCTCCAAGGGCAAGCCCTGTATTGGTCATAGGTCTTGTTCCTGCCTGCGTGAACAACATCTTCCAGTGTTCCTTCTGCGTCCGGATCATCAGCCCGGTGTGGCAGGTACACATTGTCCGGTATGCGATATGAGCGGGCATCCTTCTGTCGAGGATCTTCTGCAACAACGCTATGGAAATCCGGTACGTGTCGTTATTATCAAATACGATACAGAGTATATCTCCATCCCAGTACACATCCCCGTCATGCCCCGTGTATGCCTTGATCAACTGCAAGATCACGCTCCGGCTCAGATGCCCGGTTCCGGAATAGAATGCCGCCACTGCACGGCGCCTCTCTTCCAGCGTCATTTCAGCATCATATTCAATCCGGAGCATCCTCTCAAACATGGCGATGGTCCTTTCATCTGCCTGTGAGGGGAACTGATTTTTTACAGTCTGCTCAAGGAAATAAGCCATCAGGTCGAGCGTCCACCCGGCAAAACGATAATTTGCATCCATCTCCCGGTATTCTGTCCACCATTTCGGACCATAGCTGACAACTTCCTCATAGTTCGGTCTGTCTCTGTTATGAAATATTTCCATCAACCGTAACCTCCCCCAAAACAGGAATCTGCTCAATCGTGAACGTTACATTTTCGTCCGTTCCGTTCAGTTTCAGATTATCGTAATCGATCACGTCCTCCATACCATCCAGAAGCGCCCCGGCGTGAGCAATCCGCACAGCCATTCCTTCCGAGTAATCTTCCAGGGCAAGCCCAGTGATATAATTTTCTAATAGTTCCTTGAAATCCTCCTGGATCCCGGAGTATACCGCCTCCGCTTTCTTCAATACAGATACGGTGACATTGATCGTCACGGCTTCTGCCGCAACTGCGGTGAAATGCTGTCCGATATTCGCAACGCCTTCACCCATTCCAGTGCCGCCGGGATCAACATACTCCTGGACATCACTGACAATTTTACTGGTCGGCACTTTTCCGTTGCTGTCAACGATCACTGCCTTTACTGTGTTCGGTCCATCCCATAATGGAATGATCCTTGCACATCCCACGCCTTCCACGGATTCGCACCACGTTTTCACCTGGCTTTTATTCCCGTTCTCATCCGGCCCGGAAATCCTGTTTATCAGTCTTTCCCGTGCTGAATCATCGCTCTCAATGTCAATCGCCGGAACTGCCAGTTCTCCAAGCGTCACACTCACAAGCCCCGGAATATCCACATCAGGAACAACGGGAGTTCCCGGAACAAGATTGTTCATCTCAGTGCCCAGTTCCTCGGAGACGATCACATATTCCCCATCCAGCGTGTCCAGGGAGAACATATAGTCTTCGCAGCTCATAATCGCCCCAATATCCGGGATATTCTCACCCACAAAGGAAACGTAATATTTTGCCGGGGTAGCCTGTGCCGGATTCCTCTGCAATCCTCTTTCCAGAAGTTTCTCATCCAAGACATCCCCGGTGCAGGTTTGCAGGGATATGATCTCAGCGACCTGCCTGAGATCACTGAAAAACTTCGCCGTTCTAAGAATGTGCCCCGCGGCAGCATCCCGGTATATACTTCCCTGCCTCGTATCAACTTCCAGTTCATCCCCCATATCAATACACTCATCCAGAAGGAACTCTTCTGTAATATCGTCAAGGGATAAATCCTCTATATTCCGTAAATCAGGCATCTTCAATCACCCCCTCTATGGTCGCATCTCCGTAAATAGTGGAGACGGCAAGCTGGATCGCCACACTGTCTCCGCTTATGATGTTAAATTCCAGATCGTTAATCCCCCGCACCATTTCCTCATTCAGAAACGTGTCTTCGATCATGGACGGCAGGTCTGCTTCGAGATAACTCTGCGTAAGGTTCAGGTTCCCAATCTTGTTGAATACGTCGCATCCGTACTGATCATCATAAATCAGATATGCAAAACGCCGTGTCTGCAAAGCCTTGAATATAGCCTGCGCCGCAGCCTCCACTCCATCCACCATTCCGATAATGCGCTTGTTCTTGAAATCCATCCGGTAGGTGCGGTATACGGGTTCCTCTTCCAGAGGAGCATCCTCTTCTGAAAGTTCTGTTATTTCCAGTAATAATTCCTCTTCATCCATATCATCACACCCTATCCAAAACGTAATACATCTTTCCCTGGTTCATGGCGAGCAGATAAAGCCGCTCCCCTGTTTTTAATGGAGCTTTCCCGGATGGCACCACAAGGGAAGCCATGGACAGATTTATTTTTGCATCATCTTCCAGTGTCACCCTGACAGGCTCATCATTCATAACGACACCGATCTCAAGATTCGGCATCTGTGTCTGAACGCATTTCTGGATCAGTTCTTTGATACTTCCCATCTGCAAGCACCTCCTCCCACAAATTAGCTGAATGTTCCTTCGTCCACCCATCCATATACACGGGAACTGCTGTCCGTGTGGATCAGGTGATACGGATGCTTTGACCACGATGCACGGTTGATAATCGTGATCTTCGCATTTCCGGCGGCGCATTTTGATCCGGTCGGGTTTGTGGCGTCACTGGAAACATAATGGTAGCCTCCATTGAAATGCACAATATCTCCCACCTTCCAGTCTTTCTTCGCCGGAGTAACGACAACTTTTTTATCCTCCGTACTCTCATAACTCAGCGTGAGAGACATCGTATGTTTTCCACCTTCAAATGTGTGAGTGTCCTCATCAATGTACATCATCCGCTTGACTCCGATTTCCGGAATATCCACATAAGCGCACCCGCCGGACACGCATGAAATATCTCCCAACGCCGTTACCTTCAAGGTCTGGGAGACAACGCCTTTCTCCCAGTTAAACACATTGATGCGCTGATTGATCTCGCTCTGCGTAATATCCTCATCCACAGACTCCACTTCCTGAAATCTGCCGATCTTATTTTCCAGAGCGGTATTTACCGTGCTGCCCTTTTTCTCACCTTTCGATGTGGTGAGCTGCAACCGTGTCCTGGTATTGTATATGGACCGGCTGAAATCATAAGACAGGATATTCGTCTCCTGGGATAAGATCGGCATTGTCTTTGATACCGCCCGCTTTTTCAGGTATATCTTCCCTTTGCTGGCATACACATAAAACCGGATGCCTGTAGCCTTATACGTCTGGCTCAAAGCATCCTCGATCACATCCCAGTATGTAGTTCCTTTCTTCACCAGTTCAGAGATCCGGTGTCCTGTTTCGGTGGAGCCTCCAACAGAAAGCCCCAGTTTTTTCACGCAGTCCTTGAAAATATATTCTGCGGTTTTATTCGTATACGAAAAGCTGTCCTTGTTATTGCACAGCCTCACGCAATCATCATAGGCTTTAATCGGGATATTATTTTTGTTGTTCCTGCCGTCATTCATCAACAGCCCCCGGAAAATCTCATTCCCATCCAGGTAAAGGTAGCATTCCTGCCCGTTCCCGCAGTTGATATTTGCGGCTGCTATCTTCTCCACATCCGCAATCGTCATATCAATCGTCCTCGGCGCCGCCCCTTTCCTGCCGCTGAATGTCGCTTTCGTGAACAGCTCCGAGTAATCATATAGGGTTCCATCACGGCCAATCCTCAAAGTCAGGTTATTCACGTCTGCCGCACCTCCCCTATGGTATGATTATGGTCGT
>CALWOS010000273.1 GCA_944383185.1 uncultured Oscillospiraceae bacterium | reverse complement strand
GAAAGCGAAAACCGCAGGGAAAGATGAGAGCTACCTTCCGCTACTGTTGCCGGATGTGATAAAGGAATATTTTTTCAGGGCATACATAAATCTGGCAGGACTGATGGCAATGGAAGGCTCAAATATATAAAAAAATTCAGAGGAGGCACAACACAATGAATGAAGTAACAAACGTGGATTTTACAAGACAGCCGCAGGAGCAGGGGCAGATGCAGGCTCCGAGGACATCGCAGACAGAAATGATGGTGACACGGCAGGCGCAGGAAGTACAGGTTGCGATGCTTGCCGCAAAGAAATTTCCGAGAGATCAGGTGGTTGCATTTAACAACATCCTTCGGGCGTGCCAGAGGATGAAACTGGCAGAAAGTTCCATGTACGAATATCCGAGAGGCGGAGAAAAGATCACAGGTCCGTCTATCCGTCTGGCAGAAGCGATTGCACAGAACTGGGGAAATATTGATTTCGGGTTTATGGAGCTGGAGCAGAGGAACGGAGTCAGCCAGGTTATGGCGTATGCGTGGGATTTGGAAACCAATGCAAGGCAGACAAAATTATTCAGTGTTCCCCATATCCGCCACACCAGAAGAGGGGATTATCCGTTGACAGATCCCAGGGATATTTATGAGCTTGTGGCAAACCAGGCGGCGAGAAGGGTGAGAGCCTGCATCCTTGGTATTATTCCGGGGGATGTTGTAGAAGCAGCGGTAGAACGGTGCAATAAGACGCTCCGGGAAGGATATGAGGAGCCGCTTGTTGACCGGGTGAGAACGATGGCAAGGGCATTTGAGAAGGACTTTTCCGTGACACTCCCGATGCTTGAAAAATATCTCGGATGTCGGAGTGATGCTTTCTCCGAAAATGATTTCGTCCGGCTGAAAAAGGTATACGTTGCCTTGCGGGATGGAATGGCGAAACGTGAGGATTATTTTGAGATCGCCCTTCCGGCGGATGAATCTGAGATCAGTGATCCGTTTGACGGAGGAGAGAAAGCAGAGGAGAAGAAAGGCACGAAGAAAGAGGCGGTGACGGATGCAGATTAACCAGGAAAATTATTACAGTGAGGCTGCGAACAGGGAATATTTCTCTGTTTCGCAGTACAAATCATTCCTTAGCTGTGAGGCAAGAGCGATGGCTGAGATTTCCGGAGAGTATGAAAGACCTGTGACGAAAGCCCTTCTGGTGGGAAGTTTTGTGGATCGTTACTTTGAAGGCACACTGGATGAGTTCATGAAAGAGAATCCGGGAATATATACCAGGCGCCGGGAACTGAGGGCAGACTTTAAGAGGGCGAATCAGATCATCGAGATTGTGAAAACAGATCCGAAGTTTATGGATTCCATGAGCGGGGAAAAGCAGAAGATTTTTACTTTTGAGATGTTCGGCGTGAAGTGGAAAATCAAACTGGACAGCTACAATCCCGGAAAGGCTATTACGGATCTGAAGGTGGTAGCCAGAATGGACAGACTTCCCCAATGGAGATACGACATCCAGGGGGCTGTATATCAGAAAGGCGTGGAGATATGCACCGGAGACAGGCTTCCGTTCTATCTGGCTGTGGTGACAAAGGAAAAAGTTCTTGACCGGGATATTTGGCAGATACCGCAGTCCACACTCGACTTCGCACTGAGGCAGGTGGAGGAAAATATCGGAAGATATGTGGATATAAAAGAAGGCCGCATCGAGCCGGAACACTGTGGAAGGTGTGATTACTGCAAGAGCATCAAAAAGGCAAGGGTGCGGAATTACAATGAATTATTGGAGGCATAGGGCATGAAACTGATAAAGATTTTAACAGACAGGGTGCAGATCAGGTCAGACTATAAAGAATTTGACGATGTGAGGATCAATGATCTGATTTCTGTGTCAGATGGAGATGTGGAACTGGTGACAATGGTAAATGCGCTGACGGATACGGATGCAGAGGATGAACCGGACTTCGATGAGAATGATTACATTATGGAGCACGGAAGCGTGAAAATGCTGGAATGTTCCATTCTGGGAGCCGTCAGAAATGGAGTATTTGAAAAGGCGATTGAACGTTACCCAACAATGAAAGTGGAAGCGCATAAGATCGGCAGGGACGAATTTGCATCCATGCTCAGTAAATATATGGATGGGTTTTATATCGGAGAATACACGGCATACGGATTTCCTGCATATGTGGATGGAAATAAATTCTTCCAGAGACATTCCTGCGTGGTGGGAAATACGGGAGCCGGGAAGTCAGAGACCGTGGCAAAGATTTTGGAGCAGGTTAGCAGGCTGCCGGGGGCAAACGTAATCGTGTTTGACATCCACGGCGAGTACCGGGAATTGTCCTATGCGAGAAATATCACCATAGGGAATGACAGGCCGTTCCCAATCTGGATGTTTGGCTTTACGGATATGATCTCAAATATCCTGAAAATAAAGGAAGAGTCAGCAACCGTGGCTATGACGGCGCTTCGGAAGTGTTATTACAAACTCTGCCCCAACGGGAAGGAAAACAGACCTTTGTATTTTAACTATGTGGAATTTGTGAAGCTGATGAAGTTCCTGGATGAACAGATGATTGGAACCGGGGAATTCTATAAGTCAGGGGAG
>CALWOS010000272.1 GCA_944383185.1 uncultured Oscillospiraceae bacterium | reverse complement strand
AGGTTGCGCTCCCCCTCCGTGATCTTGTCCTGGGGCAGGCGCAGGCAGAGCCCTTCGTCGTCCAGGGTGATTTCGAGCGTCAGCTGGATGTGCAGCAGGCTGAAGTCGTAGTTTACGGCAATGCCGTTGTCCATGGCCTCTACCGTGCGGGTGTTGTCCTCCAGCGCGGAGTACACCTTGGTCAGTTTTCCCTCGTTGGCCACCACGTCGGTAAAGGTTAAGGAGAGCATCGAGCCGGTGAAGCTGTTCTGCATGGGGTTGGGCTCTTCAAGGCCGTAGCCCGTCCAATCGGTCCGGGAGCTCCAGGACACGCCGGCGGCTTTATCGTCCACCCGGAGGACGTCCTCCTCTTCGTTGTAGAACAGCTTGAGCGCCGTGGTTTCCGCTACCTTGCGGAAGCCGCCGCCGTCCTCCGAATCGTCGAAGGGGACGGCCGTGGTTACGGCCTTCGGCTCCGCCGCCCCCTCCCCGCCGATGGCGGCGGAGGGGGCCGGGCCCGCGGCCAGGGCCAGCGCGGCTAAGAGGGCTGCGCCGGCGGCCCGCCGCCTTTTGGGAGGCTTATTGTTGAAAAAACGCATCGCGCACCGTCCTTTCCGCCGGTTAGAGGCGGGACATCCGGAGCTCGTTAAAGAACCCGGTGACGAATTCCACCAATTGGGCCGACAGGGAGAGCACCAGCAGGATGGTGATCCAGGTCAGCACCATGGCAAACAGGCTCAGCAGCACCACGGCGATGGTCTTGCGCCCGCTGTAGTCATTGAGTACGCAGACGTTGACGATAAACAGCAGGAAGATCAGCACCCAGGTGAATTTGACCAGGAAGACGACCATCCCCTCCTCGCTGCGGCAGAGCAGGTGGGACAGCGGGGCCAGGATGGCGTAGACCAGGATGTACGGCACCATACAGAAGCAGGAGGCGGTGAAGATCTCGGAAAGCTTGGACTCGCCGCCGACGATCGCGGTGACCGCATACGCGGCGATGACAAAGGTCAGCAGGGGCAGCAGCTTGCCCAGCTCAAGGACCAGGTTGGCGTCGCGGGGAGCGATTTCCACCAGCGGGTAGTGGACGGTGTAGATATACGTCACCCGCACGACGGCCAGCGCGGCGATCAGGATCAGCCCCACCCGTGCCTTGAGATGGCCGCGGCAGTCCCGGACGATCCGCATCACGTCAATGGGATGGAAGAATACCCCGCAGGACAAAAGCAGCATGTTGCCCGTCCCGTACCGGCCGGGGCTCTGGTTTTCAAAGTTCTTGACCGCCCGCGCGCCGGCCTTGTGCAGGCCGACCACCAGCGCCCCCAGCAGGACGACGAGGGCGGCGGCGCCCAGTGCGGCCAGGAAAAAGTGCCCCCGGAAGAGGGAATGCCGGTATTTCGCAAAGGCTTCGGAATACCCGAGGCGGTCCCCCGCCAGCTTGTACTGCCGCATGGCTTCGGTCCAGTTTTCCTGCTTATAGGCCGCCTGGGCCATGCCGATGTTGGCCAGCTGGTAATTCTCGCCGGTGGCCAGCACCTGCTGCCACAGGGTGCTGGCTTTTTCGTAGTCGCCGTTGTAATATTCGCCCAGCGCCGCGTGGACGTTTTGGATAAAGGCGGTGGGGGCAAACACGGTAATGTTGTTTTTGTATTTGTCCAGCACATACAGGCAGCCTTCGCTGTCGACCACCACCGAGGAGGGCTGCTGGAAGCAGCCGTTCTGGTCCCCCTTGTTGCCGAAGATAGTCAGCAGGTTGCCGTCCCGGTCGTATTGGAACAGCCGGCAGGTCGCGGAATCCAGGGCGGTCATGATCTGCTGGTCGTCAACCGCTACATCAACGAAGCTGGGCATTTCCAGGCTGCGGTCGCCGAAGGAGAAGGAGAGGTCGTCAAAGCTCAGCGTGGTGAGCATCTGCACGATCTGGGCGGTCGGCTCCGCGTAGGTCTTGTAGATGTTGTTGCCGATCGAGTTGAGCTTTTTCAGCTCCCCCTCGTAGGTGTCGAGGGTCGAGGCGTACAGCATCCCGTCCGGCCCCAGGGCCACGTTGGTGTACGAGGCGGCCACCCGGGTGCGCAGGGAGTTGCGCTGGGTGTCCGAGGCAAAGATGCGCACCAGGAATTCCCGCAGGCTGAAGGGGATCTTGCTCTGCCCCACATAGCCGCGGAAGTTCCCGTAGCCGTCAATGGTGATGAGGTACTGCCCCTTGAGCGCGTAGATATAGCCGGTCGGGCTGATGACCACCTTGGTCGGGTCAAAGATGAAGTCCTCGTCCAGCTTATCCGATTCCGGCCGGCCGAATTCCTCGACATAGGTGCCGTCGGCGGCCAGGTGCAGGATGCGGTAATTACCCGTATCCGCGATGTACATGTTGCCTTCCGCGTCGGCAAAGACGCCCCGGGGGGAATTCAGGGGGCTGTCCTCCGGCCCTGTGAATACGGCGATCAGCTCGCCCTGCCGCGTCATCTTGACGATCCGGTTGTTGCCGGTGTCCGCCACGAACAGGTAGCCCTGCTCGTTGATAAAGAGGTCCTCCGGCTCCTTGAGGCCGTCAAAGCCCTCCTGGCCGGTTGGGTTCTGGATCACCTGCTTGAGGGTATAGGTTTCGGGGATCGGCATCTGCAGGTCGCCCTCCACCAGGGTATAGTCGGTGTTGTCCGCCGCCGCCGAAAAGGGCAAGGCCGCTGCGGTCAGCAGCGCGGCGATCAGGCCGGCCGCGCAACGGGCCATCCGGGAAATTTTCACAGCCCTGCCTCCTTTACGCTTTGATGCCGGAATACACCATGGTTTCCATCACCCGCCGCTGCATCAGCATGAAGAGGACAATGGTCGGCACCGTCATCAGGAAGGTGGCGGCCGAAACCGCCCCCATCCGGCCGATGCTGCTCTGCGCCGGGCCGCCCGCGATGGTCTGCAGCGCGAGCGGGAGGGTCTTCATCGTCTGGCTGGTGGTGAAGATCAGCGGGGTAAAATAATCGTTCCAGATCGAGACGAAGGACAGCATGATCAGGGTGCACCAGGCGGGCTTCAGGGAGGGCATCACGATCCGGGAAAAGGTGGTCCACTCCCCTGCCCCGTCCATCCGCGCGGCCTCAAGCAGCTCGTTCGGGAACTGCTCGATAAACTGCTTCATCAGGAAGAAGTTGTACGCCACCGCGATATTGGGCAGGATCAGGGCGGCATAGGTGTTGATGATCCCCATGCCGTTGACCACCATGTACCGCGGGATCTGGGTGACGTGGTTGGAAAACATCAGGGACGCCAC
>CALWOS010000271.1 GCA_944383185.1 uncultured Oscillospiraceae bacterium | reverse complement strand
TGTTGTAATCATTCATGTGCATATCCTCCTGTGCGTCCATGTAGAGTTCCTTTACACTTAAGATTATGCACTCCAGGTGGCGTTCCTCTATGCCACACATGACCAGGAGGGTGCCGAAGAAGATTTGCTGACTGCCATTCAAGAGAAGTTGGAAGTCTCCGTCAAAGTAGCCAAGCGTCTGCTGGAAGAATACCGCACCGTGTTTCAGATCGAGGCTCTGGGCGAGCGTGTCTTTGACCTGGGGTGTGGAGGTGACCCCGCCAGGGTCTACGACCGCTTCATGCGCCGGACGCGGATCCTCCAGCGTATGGAGGAGATTCTGAGCCCCAGAGAACTGAATTTGGTGCGCTATTATCTGGGAATCGGTCAGCCCAACGAACAGGGCATGACCTTTCAGGAACTGGCCATCCGGCTCAACTATAACGGCCCCAGCGGTGCGGAGAAAGCGTATAAGAGCGCCATCCGGAAACTGAGAAAGCAGTTGAAAGGCGGCGCTTACGGTCAGTGGCTCTCCATCCAGAAAGCCATTCACAGGGCCAGGACGGATGCAGAGGCTGATTCCGGTTACTATGTGCCGCCGCAGATCACCTGGCTCAACAAAAAAGAACTGGCAGAGCGGTTTCTCTGTGAAGTTGTTTCGCTGATCCATGTCCATGAGATATTCAGCGACGCATTGGAGCAGGGAGAAGAAGAAGCCGATTTTGATTTACGCTTCCCCAGAGGACCTGATGTGGATGTTCGCTCATAGTGCAATGCAATAAAAATCGTACCGTAAAGAGATTGACAAGACTCCTTTCAAATGCTATACTTTGTAGCATGCAAATCGGTTAGTCATTGCTAACTACCACAATGCAACATTTGGGTGTAGAACCTTTGGCAAAAAGTATGAAGTAGCATGAGTATTGAAGGAGGAACACAGTTGAAGCAAAAAAAGTGGGCGCTCATGGTGTTGGCAACTGCACTGGCGCTGCAATCACATGTAGCCGCAGTTGATTTCTCAGATTTTCCATCGGATTGGTCCGCAGCACCTTTGACGCGTGCCGTAGAGGATGGGCTTTTGACGGGTACCGGTGGAAGCATCAACGGTAATGGTAAACTGACCCGAGCTGAAATGGCTACAATTGTAAATCGCGCATTTGGAGCATCGGTCCAGGCATCTCTTGATGCCTATACAGATGTAACGGCCCAGGCGTGGTATTATACGGAAATGGCCAAAGCGGTACAGATGGGCATTTTTGAAGGAAGCGGCAATCAGCTATTTCCTGATGCAGAGATTACCAGAGAACAGGCGTTTACCGTCCTTGCACGGGCTTTTTTGATGCCGGCAGGTAATCCTGCGCATCTGGATGCGTTTTCAGATGGTGACCGGGTATCCCCTTGGGCTCAAAGCAGCGTTGCGGCCCTCGTTGAGGGAGGATATATTCATGGTGCTGACGGCAAACTGAATCCCCGGAGCGGCATTACCCGGGCTGAATTTGCACAGGTAATGTGTAATCTGGTAGGAATGTATGTCAGTATGCCTGAAACGGTGACGCAGGCGGAAGTTGGAAATCTGATGGTTCGGACAGCAGGAGCGACTCTGCGTGATTTGACCGTAGATGGTGATCTGGTACTGGGTGATGGGCTGGGAGCCGGAGAAATCACGCTGGAGCAGGTAAAGGTACAGGGCCGACTTTTGGTACGTGGAGGCGGCGAGGAATCAATTTATCTGACCGGTGTCGAGGTTGCCGATGGTGTGGTGCTGACCAACGCCAACACGCCCACTCGTATTGTGACAAAGGACAGCGCTTGGGGTGCTGTTGAAGTCCATAGCGCCCTGATTGTGGAAGGTGATATGGATGAAGTCCATGTGGCTGGCACAGCCTCCATAACGGTGCGCAGCGGTAAAGTGGGAGCTCTGCACATTGCGGAAGCAGCCTCTGATGTCCAGATTACCGTAGAGAAGGGCGCTCAGGTGGATCATCTCACGGTGAACGGTCCCTCTGCACGGGTAGATGGCAAAGGCACGGTGAAAACCGTACAAGCCAATGCAGATAATCTGGCAGTTGCCACGCCCAATACGAAAGTAGTGGTATCCAAAGATGTTGCGGGTGTCACTGTAGGCGGTAAACAAATCTCCGCCGGACAGACAGTGCAAACCACCGCCTCCGGCAGTGTTTCCGGCGGGAAGAGCGGAAACGCCGGAAGTGGCAGTTCCTCACATCCGGGCGACACAGGAACGACCGAGACCACGCAGTATTGCACTGCCCGTATGATCGATCTGTCCTATGCCCAATATGTGGTACTTACCTTTGCAGAGGGCTCAACCGTAACGGACTACACAGTAGCCATAGACGGGATGGCCGTGGACGAAGCAGCGCTGCGTAAAGTGGATCACAGCGGCCGGATCGTCAAGTGGGAGCCTGAAAATGGTTGGAAGCTGAATGAGTCCCATACCATCACAGTCACACGCCGGACCGATGGCAAACAGCAGACTCTGGTGGTGCATCCCCTGGGACAGACGAAAGGAGGACGGGACGCATGAATAGAAAAAAGCTTTGCCGCTCAGCTGCGGCGATGACGCTGGTGTGTGCGTTGGTCAGCGGAACGGCACTGGCTGCCCCCGCCGATTTGATGGGACATGATTCCCTGTATATCTGGGACTACCATCTCACCAATTACGACAACAACGGCAACATCCGGGTCTCCCCGGACCGAACCACCTTTGCCCCCAAAGGGGAGCAGGAGCTTAGCAGCATCCCGGCCTACTATTCGCCAAACGCCATACTGAAGGAAACCGACGGCGGCGGTTACGGCGTCAGCGGATCGGTTGAGATTTTCTTTTCCTACATGAGC
>CALWOS010000270.1 GCA_944383185.1 uncultured Oscillospiraceae bacterium | reverse complement strand
GCACAAAGGGATAACATAGTTGACCGGAGGCCTTTCGGCAGAACAGCTCCATTGCGCCGCCTTCCTGCGCACCGGTTGCGGTATGCATTTTGTACATGGAGTTTCCCGCCAAATGAAATACTGATATAGGAGAAAAAATATGAATCCTTTTCCTTATGATCCCAATGAAGTGCTGCAAGCCAGCGAATATGACGCCGGCACCAAGCGTGCGTATCCCCACTTCAAAACCCCAATCTCTCCCAAAGAAAACTGGATGCGCGCCCTGCGCCACGAAAAACCTGCATGGCTCCCCATGCGCAGCGATACCATTTCTTTCACGCCGCGCTGCATTCCGGACAACATCGCCCGGGGCTTTGTTCTGGACGGCGGCCCCGCATCACGAACCCCGGCGGACCGGATATGTTCGGCGTGGAATGGGTGTTCGATCCCGCAATCAACGGCTCTATGGTCCGTCCGGGCAAGCCCCTTCTCCAAGATATCGCCGATTGGGAAAAAGTCCTGGTATTCCCAGATGTGGACAGTTGGGATTGGGCTGGCAGCGCGGAAATGAGCAGGGAGTACCGGAACACAGACCGCCTTGTGGAGGCATGGCATTTTACAGGCTTTTTTGAGCGGCTCATCTCCTTTATGGATTTTGAGGGCGCGGCCGTTGCCGTGATTGACGAGGATTCTATCCCTTATGTCCACAGCCTGTTCCGCGCTCTGACCGATCTTTACAAAAAGATCATCGGGAAGGAAAAAGAGTATTTTGACATTGACATGATCTACTTCCACGATGACTGGGGCGGACAGCGCAGCCCCTTCTTCTCCCTGGCGACCTGCCGGGAAATGCTGGTGCCGTATATGAGAGAAATCACGGATTTCTGTCACGCCAACGATATCGTTTTCGACCTCCACAGCTGTGGCAAGAATGAGATGCTGGTCCCGGCCATGATTGAAAGCGGTATGGACGCCTGGGGCGGCCAGCCTATCAACGACAAGGAGATGCTCCACAAAAAATACGGGGATCAGATTATGATTGCGATCAACAGTCCCTTCCGGGACGGCGGGACGGATGAAGAAATTGAGGCGTTTTGCGTCTCCTTTGTGGAAAAATACTGGCCGGATATCCAGAACAGGCCGGTATATCTGGCGGATACTTTCCCCAATGCCCTGGTCCGCAGGCGGATATATGAACTGAGCCGTTCGGCGGAATAAACGGCGTCGTTTCACAAGGGGGGATCCGTTATGACTTTTGTCTATTTGACGGTTGCCGCGATCCTGATATGCATTTTCCTGGAGTGGAAATGGCATATCAATATGGGCTTGAGCGCGGCAGTCTTCGCCTTTCTCATCGGCTGCTTCGGTCTTGGCTTGGCTCCGTCCGCGCTGAAAGACATGCTGCCGATCAAGATTATTTTCCCGGTAGTGGCCATTACGACTTTTTACGGCTTTGCCCTGGAAAACGGTACGCTTTTGAAGGTCGTGCAGCACGTGATCTACATTTTCCGCGCAAAGCCCGGCGTGATTCCCTTTATTTTGTTTTTCCTATGCGTATTGCTGGGTATCGCGGGCATGGACGCAGGCTCCGTGGGCGTTATCATGTCGCCGATCGCCATGATCATTGTGACGTTGGGGGATCTTCCGCTGCTGCCATGTGCCATAGGGACTTTGCTGGGTTCCGCAGTGGGTTCCAATTACATGTTCTCCACAGGCGGCACCATTATGAGGGGCTTGGTGGAGGAAACCGCCTTTGCCGACAGCGCCTTGGGAATCAGCCTGAGCATCTTTTTAAATAACCTGATCTGCTTTCTTATCCTTTTCCTGGTGATTTTTCTGTGCTTCCGCCACCGCGGCCATACCGCCAAGGTGGAAAAACCCCAGCCCTTGGATAAAAAGCAGAAGCTTAACCTCCTGCTCATTCTTCTGTTTATCCTCACGGCCGCCCTCCCGGCCATTGTGGGGGAGGCCACGGGAATCGCCGCGATCCAAAGCCTCGCAAAGAGAATGGATGTTGGCTTCATGGCGCTGCTTTTCGCCTTTGCGGCTACGCTGCTGCGCCTTGGCGACATCACCGCTGTGATTCGGGCTCGGATTCCCTGGCGGACCTTATTCATGGTCAGTGGCGTAACCATTCTCATCGGCGTGGCAACGGAGGCCGGCGTGATGGATGCGCTCCTGTCTCTGGAAAACCGGAGTTATCCCGTTTGGCTGATCGTCCCATTCACCGCGCTGGTCGCCGGAGTGATGAGTTTCTTCTCCAGCGCCATCAGTGTGGTTATTCCCACAATGTTCCCGTTGGTTCCGGGGCTCGTGACCGCCACCGGCGTGACGCCGGCCTATTTCTATGTGGCCATTGCCCTGGGCGCCGCCATTACCGCCTTGTCCCCCTTCTCTACAGGCGGGTCTATCATGCTCAGTGCCTGCACAGATGAAAAGAAACGCGAAAAACTCATGTTCGCCCAACTTATCTGTGCCTGGGTCATGCTTTTGGGCGTCATGCTCTACTGCGGCGTTTTGACAATCCTGTAAGGAGCTGTCAGAGAAAAAAAGAATTGCCTCCAGGCCATCATTTGGCCCGGAGGCAAATTCTTTTGCAAACGCTTTACCCTCTATAGTAGTTCATCAGGCAGCCGGCCAGGAGGATCTCCCGCTCGGCCTGGGTGAGGCTGCCCAGGGAGAGCTCCATAGCCCTGGGCGT
>CALWOS010000269.1 GCA_944383185.1 uncultured Oscillospiraceae bacterium | reverse complement strand
CGCCAGCCACCGGCGCTGGGTAATCCCGTTGGTCTTGTTCTGGAACCGTTCCGGATACAGCTCGTACCATTCCTTTAAGGCGCTTTTCTTTAAAATCTCCGTATGGATTTTCGCCACGCCGTTCACCGTATGGCCAGCATAAATCGCCATCCGCGCCATATGGATCTGCCCGCCGTCGATGATCCGGTATCTGTCCCGGGGCCCTGCCGGTACCTGCCGTTGGGCCAAATCCCGCATCAGCGCGTTTTGCAGCATGACCACATACGGGTAGACCTCCGGCAGCACCTGGGAAAACAGGCGGATATCCCATTTTTCCAGCGCTTCTGCCATAATGGTGTGGTTGGTGTAGGCGAAGGTCTTCTGCGCCACGGCAAACGCCTGCTCAAAGCTCAGCAGGTGTTCCTGCATGAGAATCCGCAGCAGTTCCGGGATGGCCACGGTGGGATGGGTATCGTTGAGCTGGACGGCATATCGCTCTCCAAACAGGGAAAAATCTTCCCCATACGAATCCGTATACCGTTTGACCAGGGTCTGCATGGTGGCGCTGGCAAAGAAATACTGCTGCTTTAAGCGCAGGCATTTGCCCTGCTCGGTATCGTCATTAGGATACAAAACCGCGGAAATATCCAGTGCGCGGTTGCGCTGGCGCACCGCTTCGTCATATTCCTGGCGGTTAAACAAATCAAAATCAAACGCCTGCACCGGTTCGGCCTGCCAAAGGCGCAGCGTATTGACCACGCCGTTGCGGTAGCCAATGACCGGCATATCATAGGGGACCGCCCGTACCGTCTGGTCTCCGAAGCGGACCAGCACCGTCTCTTTCTCGTTGCGCACGCTCCACGGATCGCCAAACCGCATCCAGTCGTCCGCTTCTTCTTTTTGGAAGCCGTCTTCAAAATGCTGGCGGAACAGCCCATACCGGTACCGGATTCCAAACCCGTCCAGCGGGATCCCCAGCGTTGCGCCTGAATCCAAAAAGCAGGCGGCCAGCCGCCCCAGTCCGCCGTTGCCCAGGGCGTCGTCTTCGATTTGTTCAAACAGGGCCGGATCCATACCGTTTTCCTGCAAAAAACGGCAGCACGACTCCAACAGCCCCAGGTTCATCAGGTTTTGGTAGACCAGCCGGCCCATCAAAAACTCCGCCGACAAATAGCAAACCCGCTTTTGATCCGGCGCTGTGTTCCACCGCGGCATCAGCTGCGCCATCGCCGCCTTGGACACCGCCTGATACAGCTGTTTTACCGTTGCCTGTTCCGGCAGGACCCCATGGTCCAGCCGCAAAATCGTTCGGACCTCTTTTTCAAACTCCTGCAAACAGGATTCCCCCTTTCTATCTGCCGTAAAGCGCGGTCAGCTCCCGCATCCTGTCGGCCAGCTCCCCGCTCAATTGTCCTTTTGTCAGCCGCCAGCACCAATTCCCGCCTAACGTAGACGGCGTATTGATCCGCGCGCGGTTGTCCAATCCCAAAAAATCCTGCAGCTGGAATATCACCGTATCGGCGCAGCTGGCGTATCCCGCGCGGATCACGGCCCAGGGGATCTGCCTGTTTTGGGAAACATGCAAATACCGCCGGGCAAAGCGCAGCATGTTCCGGCTCTGCCCAGGGCCAAAAAAGCCGGCCAGCGTTTCGTTGTCATGGGTGCCGCCATAAACCACCGTATTTTTCTCAAAATAGGCCGGGAGATTCTCGTTTTTCCCGTCGCTGTCAAAGGCGAATTCCATCAGCTTCATCCCCGGGTAGCCGCTTTGGGCCAGCAGCCGACGCACCGCCGGGGTAACCGAGCCCAAATCTTCGGCAATAATCTGCTTTCCCCCAAGCGCCGTACTGATCGCCGCCAAAAGCTTTTCCCCAGGCCCGGGGACCCATTTCCCATTTTGGGCGGTATCTTCCCCCGCCGGGATGGCGTAGTAATGGACAATCCCGATAAAATGGTCGATGCGGATCAAATCATAAAAACGCGCGCAGGATGCCATCCGCCGTTTCCACCAGGCAAACCCATCTTTTTCCATGGCGTCCCAATCGTACAGCGGATTGCCCCAAAGCTGACCGGTGGCAGAAAAGAGATCCGGCGGCACGCCCGCTACCGCGGTGGGCCTGCGGGACCCATCCAGCTGAAACAGGTCCCCATTCACCCATACATCCGCACTGTCCATGGCCACATAAATCGGGATATCCCCGATGATCTGGATGCCTTTTTGGTTGGCATAGCGTTTGAGCCTGCCCCATTGATCAAAAAACAGATATTGCACATAGTTCCAAAAAGAGCATTCCCTCGCCAGGCGCGCTTGCCATTGGGCGACTGCTTGTGGCCGGCGCAGGCGGATCTGCTCCGGCCAGGCCTGCCATTCCCGGCCGCCAAAATGATCCTTCAGCGCCATAAACAGGCTGTAATCTTCCAGCCATTCTTTCTCTTTTTCACAAAAGGCGGCGAATCCCTCATCCGATTCGCACCCGCTGCGCGCCCAGGCCTTTTGCAGCACCGCAAACCGGTGGGCATACAGCTTGGCATAATCTATCGTATCCGGACGTTGTCCCCAATCGGCCGTTTCCACCTCTTGC
>CALWOS010000268.1 GCA_944383185.1 uncultured Oscillospiraceae bacterium | reverse complement strand
CCACAGTGCGGTGCGGAACACGTGGAAATAGCAGCTTTAGAGAGTGACAGAAAGCAAATGGAATGGAGCGGAAACGGCACAAAGCAAGCGGAAATCATGCAAAAAATCTTTCCGCACTTCTTTGTTTGCTCCCCAGTAAATTTTGGTTGAATGGAACGGCTTTTGCATATGGAATGATGGAAAGACACTTGACTGGTTTTATACATACTGGTAAATTGGGAAACTATACTTACGCAACAGGTTGACCACAGAGCCAGCCGCAGACGGCAGTGGAACAAGCGGGATTTCTGTACTCAAAAAGTGGCAGAAATGAAGCTGTTTGGGGTGGAAACCCCTATAACACGCCGAGAAATTGGGAGAAATAAAGGACCTGTGTTCTCACCAGATGGCAAAAAAATTGAAAGCCACTACTCCCACCGGGAGCAGTGGCTTTCCACCGCTTTTTATCAGCGCGGCTGTGGAGCGCTTATACCAGGAAGGTGGCTTTCCCCTCCACCACGGCGCGATCGATGTCGGCCTTGATGACCAGGGACTTATCCAACTCCATATCCTCCACATACTGATCGAACTCTGCAGACCTGCAGAAGAAATTCATGGCGTTTCAACAGGAGCCTGCCCAGTTGGACAGCTCCTCCAGTTGGAATGACAAGGCATACAGGCCCTCCGGCTCGCATTTGGCCACCCGGCCGTCCTTCATCTCAATGTGGACCGGAGTCCCGCAGGCGGCACAGGAGGAGTCCACCACCGTGTCCTGGTGAAAGGTAAAGGTGGAGCCGATGGCGTCGATGGCGCACATGGCGCAAAATTTGCGGCCGTCGGCCAAGGTCACCCGGTGGCCTGTCTCCAGCGCGGAGACGGGATAGATGAAGTTCACGTCCCGGCTATCCTCGTCGATCACCATGCCGTCTCGCTCCAGAAGGACCTCCACGATCTGATCGTACTCCTCCCGGTCCATAGCCAATGCATCCAGCGCTTTCTGTCGGTCGGTGTCCAGATTGAATGTGTGGCCCTGGGTCACGATGTCGTTGATGATGAACAGCCGTAGCTCATTCTGCCGGGCATTGAATTTTTGATGCACATTCTGCCCTGGCTTGATGTCCAGTTCTGTCATAATAGTTTCCTCTCCTTTGATCTTTGGCGTTGTTTTGTTCCAGTTTGGGGCATCGTAGCGGGGAAGCAGCTACGCTTGGCCGGACCATATCCCGAGACGCGCGGTCACAGCATCTCGATGAAGGCGGCAATGCGGGTGGTGAGCTGTCCCACGTCGGACTGGGAGTAGTCCGTGTCCAGCGCCAGGAAGGGGACCCCCATGTCATGGGCCAGCTTTTTGATCTCATAGCGCTCCACGGTGTAGGGGTGGCAGGTCTGTAGCTCGATCTCCAGGATCCCGTCCACCCGGAACTCCTCCACCAGCTGGGGCAACAGCTCCATCCGCTGGGAGTTGGGCGTCATGACCGCGCAACCGATATTCAGATACCGCTGGGCGATGGCGGACATGATGTCCTCCGCCTGGGTGTCCACCAGATACCGGGTGGGCTTGATGCCGCCGCAGTTCTCAAAGCAGACCACGACGCCGCCGTTTTCCTCCACCACCTTGACGGTCTTTTCCAGCACACCGCCGATGGGACAGCCGGTGACCAGGATACGCTTCTGCCCGGGCGGGACCGGACGGGCGCCGGCGGCATAGTCGGCCTGGAGCTGGGCGGTGAGGTCGGTGAGCTTCTTCAGATTGGAGTGCAGGTCGAAGCTGAAGCCCAGGCCGTCCAGAAGCTTATACAGGCCCAGCCCCGTAAAGGGCGGCGGGTCCAGCTTCTGTAGCTCCATCAGGGCGGTGCGGGCCTGGCGCAACTGGTTGCGCAACTCGGCGGCCTCCCGAAGGGCCTGGTCGGTGATGGTGACGTTGAATTTTTCCTCCAGCGCCGCCTTGAACCGGTGGAGCTCCTTGGTCCACATCTCCAGGGCGTAGCTCCGGTCGATTCCCTGGGGGAGCTGAAGGATATACACATCCTTCATCCGCCCCAGCAACTCATACATCTTCTTTTTCCCGTCGCATGTGGTCTCACCCACGATCAGGTCGGAGAAGTAGGTGTAGGGGCAGGTGTCAGACACGGCGAAGCCGTAGCTGGACTTGATCAGCGGACACAGGTTTTTGGGCAGGTCCTTCTCCGCGGCGGGGATGGGCTCGGGGCTCATGCCGCACAGGCTCACCGGGTGGACGCCGGCGGCGTCCATGAGCTCGCAGGGGGTGAAGGTGCAGAAGGTGCCGGCGATATGGCCGCCGCTGTCCTTGATGGCCTTGGCCCGGAGGAAGCCCTCCTTTCGGGCCTGGGAAAATTCTTCAAACTGGGCGGGAAGCTGATATTCGCTCATACAGAAGTCCTCCTTTCAGATCTTGCGAGACCGTGGGCCGTGAGGGCGGCGCCGATGGCGCCGGCGTACCGGGCCAGCGGGTGCGACGTGACGGTGAGCCCCAGCGTTCGGGACAGGGACTCCAGGATATAGGGGCTCTCGCACAGGCCGCCGGTCAGATAGCACCGGTCGCCCGGAACGGAGAGCTTGCCGTACTGGGAGGCCACCTTGTTGACGATGGACTCCACGATGCCATAGGCAATGTCCTCCTTGGCGGTGCCGCTCCCGATCAGGCTGATGACCTCGCTCTCGGCAAAGACGGTGCACATGGAGCTGATGGACACGCCGGAGCCCCGGCGGGCCAGCTCGCACAGTGTCCCGGGATCGACGCACAGGGTGTTGGCCATGATCTCCAGGAACCGGCCCGTGCCGGCGGAGCACTTGTCGTTCATCAGGAAGTCCTGGACCACGCCATCGGCCATGGCGATGACCTTGGTGTCCTGGCCGCCGATGTCGATGATGGCGCAGGCCTCTGTGCCGAACAGGAAGGCGGCTCCCTTGGCGTGGCAGGTGATCTCGGTGACGGTCTTTTGGGCATAGGGCACATTGAGCCGGCCGTATCCGGTGGCCACACAGGGGGAGCTGTCCGGGCAATAGCCCTGACGCTCCAGTTGGTCATAGATGGCCTGGGCGGTCTCCGCACTGCTCCACCCGGTGGGCATCACCATCTGGTGGACCAGGGTCCGGCCATCCTCCACCACCGCCAGCTTGGCACAGGTGGAGCCGATATCTACTCCGATACTATACACGGGCATCCTCTCTTTCCCGGCGTCCCCGCCCCGATCCGGGGTGGATGGCACATAGATAGAAAATATCAATAGACTGGGCGAAACGCCCGGAGCTATTGAAAAAAACGCTGGCACATCGACTTTTCAAACAAAGGCCGTATGTGATATCCTTTTAAGGCGATGGCCGGGCCTCCGCCCGGGCGCCGCGCCACCAAGGATATCGAGGAGGAACAGGAATGACGACACTGCCGGAGCGGTTTGAAGAATTTGCGGAAGCCAGACGAAACGGCTTTATCAAGGTCAAGGAGCTGAAGGACAGCGGGGCCAACATATGTGGCACCTTCTGCCAGTACGCCCCCGCCGAGATCATCCGGGCGGCGGGGCTCTACATGGTTGGGCTGTGCGGGAAGAGCCAGGAGCCCATCCCCGCGGCGGAGAAAGAGTTGCCCGCCAACCTCTGCCCACTGATCAAGTCCAGCTATGGGCACGTGCTGACAGAGACCTGCCCCTACGCCTATTTTTCCGACCTGGTGGTGGGCGAGACCACCTGTGATGGAAAGAAAAAGATGTTCGAGATGCTGGGGCGTATCAAACCCACCCGGGTCATCCACCTGCCCAACGTCCCCGACCGGGAGCGCTCGCTGGAGGGCTGGGTCCAGGAGCTACGGGAGTTCCGCAAGGATCTGGAGCAACGATTTCAGATCACCATCACCGACGAGATGCTTCGGGAATCCATTCGCTGGTGTAACAAGGAGCGGATCCAGGCGGCCCGGATCTACGAGCTCGGCCGGTACGATCCCCCTGCCATCCGCGGTGTGGACATGCGCAATATCATGGAGGGCGAGCAGTACATCTTCAACAAAGAGGAGAAGTACCAAAAGCTCGCCCAGATCCTGGACCGTTGTGAAGCCGACTGGCACGCCGGGAAGGGGCCCTATGCTCCCGACGAGCACCCGGTCCGTATCCTGGTCTCCGGCGCAGGCTTTGGCGGCGCGGCGGAAAAGACCATCAACGTGATCGAAGAGCTGGGCGGGGCCATCGTGTGCTACGAGGGGTGTAGCGGCATCGTCTCCCGCCGCCGTTTGGTGGAGGAGTCGGACACTAAGGACCCCATCCAGTGCATTGCCGAGAAATATCTGGAGGTCCCATGTGCGGTTATGGCGCCTAACGACGCCCGGTTCGCTCAGGTGGAGGCCACCATCCAAGAGTGGAACATTGATGGCGTGGTGAGTCTCACCCTCCACTCGTGCAATCCGTTCGGGATCGAGGCCCGGAACATCCAACGGGTGTGTGAACAGTGCGGTGTGCCCCACCTGCACATCTCCACCGACTTTTCCCAGGGGGACGCAGGCCAGATCCGCACCCGGATCGGTGCCTTTCTGGAGATGCTCCATAGTCACCGGGCTGAGCGGGCCAGGGCAATGCCCGCCGCACAATAAGATACCTCGTACAGCAACAGGCCGACCGTCTCCGTGGCGATCGGCCTGTTGCATTTGATCTCGCGCTTTTATCTGACCGGCATGACAGACCGCTGGCGGTCATCATACTCCAAGCGATAGAAACTGCCTTCGGCCAACCCCTTCTCCCGGTCCGCCAGCACCTGGCGGACTTGGGGCAGAAGCGGCGGCGCGAACCGGAGGGACAAACCGCAGTGGGCGGTGAGCTCCCGCGGGGTTGGCATCACTGCCACCTGGATCCCCGCCCGGACCAGCGCCTCCTGGGCCGCGATGGCCCTTCTGGCATCTGAAAAGACCGCTATACAATAGACATGCTTTTCCATCTGTCTCTATCGCACTCCCCGCTACAAATCAGTTGCTGGTGTGCATGGGCGCCACATAGGCGCCATCGCCCGTATAGGGCTCGATGGGGCTCTCGGTCTTGTTGCCGTTCTCCATCCACTTGTCCACCTTGCCTACTGTGCTGTCGTGGTTGACGCCGTCGATGGTCTCGGCCATATACAGCCAGTCGGCATAGCTCATGCCCAGGGGCTGGATCTCGTCGATCTTGGCCTCGTCGATAAAGGTCTGGAAGTCCTCGATGCCACACTTCTCCAGCCAGCTCAGGTCCATAAAGCCCTCGGCATCGGTGACCAGGGTGCGCTCCTCCTCGGGCACGCCCAGCATGTCGTACCACGTCTCATAGTTGTCCATGTTGCTCTGGTCGATGGTCCAGCAC
>CALWOS010000267.1 GCA_944383185.1 uncultured Oscillospiraceae bacterium | reverse complement strand
CATATTCCTCCAGCCCGTCCTGATATTCCGCCCGGGCCTCCTGGATGGCCTCCATGGCCTCGTCCAGAATAGCGGTATAGCGCCTGTGGGCCTGGACCTCGGCGCTGTCGGTCACCGGGTCCTCCATAGCCGTGGCGTTTGCATCATACTCTTCGGAATAAATGCCCCCCTCTTTGTCCAGGGTGAGCCAGATTTCCGTATAGTAATCCAAATCCAGGCTCTCTTCCGTCACATAGAGGAAGGCCGTCACCTGGCCGTTGCCGATGCCGGAGGTCCCCCGCTCATAGTTCAGGTACAGGGGAGAGTACGCCGTGCCCACCACCGTGAGCTCCGTGACGGCAAAGCTGTCCAGAATATCCTGGGTGTTCTCCCCGGAGATCTCCAGGGTGCGTCCCAGGGCGTCATCGCCCATAACGTAAGCGTCCGCCAGACACTCTCCCGGCTTTTCCGGCATACGTCCGCTGGCCAGGGCCACGGTATTGACAGACACAGGGAGCTGGTGGACCTTATAGACCGCGTCGTCCGCCTCCTCCTGGTAATGGAGCAGCACGTCGAGGCTGACGCCGCCCTCGGCTTTGGCCACGCCGTCCACTTCCGCAACCGCGGCCACGTCCTGGGCCTCAAAGCCCAGGGTGGACAAGAGCTCATAGTCGAAAAAGGCATGCTCATCCAAAAACACCTGGGCTGTTTCGATCATGGCAGGCTTGGTCATCTGCAGCCCCGTGAGGAAGCCGGCGCCCAGGGCGATGATGCCCAGGATGGCCAGGTACCGCCCCAAGCTGCCCCGGATCTCCCGGATAAGGTTTTTTCTTGCCGCCCCACCCATTACCACTCGATCTCCTGGATGGGCATGGGGTTGGGGTTGGTCTCCATGGAAACCACCGTCCCGTTCTTCACATGGATCACCCGGTCCGCCATGGCGGTGAGGGCGGAGTTATGGGTGATAATGATGACCGTCATGTTCTGCTTCCGGCAGGTGTCCTGCAGAAGGGCCAGGATGGCCTTTCCCGTGTTGTAGTCCAAAGCGCCGGTAGGTTCATCGCACAGCAGGAGCTTGGGGTTCTTGGCCAGGGCGCGGGCAATGGCCACCCGCTGCTGCTCTCCGCCGGAGAGCTGGCTCGGGAAGTTCTTCAGCCGCTGGCCCAGCCCCACCTCCTCCAGCACCGTTTGGGCGGGCAGGGGATTTTTACAGATCTGGTTGGCCAGCTCCACGTTTTCCAGGGCGGTGAGGTTCTGGATCAGGTTATAAAACTGAAAGACAAAGCCCACGTCATGCCGCCGGTAAGCGGTGAGCTGGCGCTTGTCATAGGCGGAGATTTCCGCCCCGTCCAGGAACACTTGGCCGCCGGTGAGCTGGTCCATGCCCCCCAGGATATTCAGCAATGTGGTCTTCCCTGCGCCAGAGGGCCCGACGATGACGACCATCTCCCCCTTCTCCACGCTGAACGTAACGTCATGGAGCGCGGGAATCCGGATTTCACCCATAGTATAGACTTTGCTGACGTCGTGAAATTCGATAAAAGCCACACCTTCGGCTCCCTTTCTTTGTACGGGCATGGACGCAGCCCTGCCCGAAAACTGATACTTTTACTATACCATATCATTATAATGGCGGCAAAGAAAAAGTCTATAGCCTTTGTGTGAACTTTTCGAAAAAGAAAAAAGGCTTTACCGACCCTTTACAAATCTGTGCTTTCCAATTTTACCTGCTCTCCGTATACTGAGGCCGTATTCCGATGAAGGAAACAACAAGGATGTAAAGGAGAAGCAAAACCATGAAAAAGATGAAAAAGCTCTTGGCCGCTGCCCTGAGCCTGGCGATGCTGGCCGGGCTGTGCGCCTGCGGCGGCACCACCGAGACCGAGGCTCCCGCGAGCGAAGCCCCTGTCAGCGAGGCTCCTGTCAGCGAAGCCCCCCAGACCGATACCCCTGAGACCGAAGCTCCCGCCGCCCTGTCCGGCACCGTGAATACCGACGGTTCCACCTCCATGGCCGACGTGATGGCCGCGTTCCAGGAGTCCTTTGGCGACATCCAGCCTGACGTGACCGTGAACTACTCCGGCACCGGCTCCGGCTCCGGCATCACCAATGTTCTGGCCGGCACCGTGGACATCGGCCTGTCCTCCCGCGCTCTGACCGACGAGGAGAAGGCTGAGGGCGCCGTGGAGAACATCGTTGCCCTGGACGGCGTGGCCATCGTGGTCAACCCCGAGAACACCGTCACGAACCTGACCCTCGAGCAGATCGCCCAGATCTACACCGGTGAGATCACCAACTGGTCCGAGCTGGGTGGCGCCGACGCCCCCATCGCCGTCATTGGCCGTGATGCCGCCTCTGGTACCCGCGGCGCCTTCGAGGAGATCGTGGGTGTTGAGGATGCCTGCGTGTACACCAACGAGTACGAGTCCACCGGTGAAGTGATCGGCTCCGTGGCCGGTAACCCCAACGCCATCGGCTATGCCTCCCTGTCCGCTGTGGATGACAGCGTGGTGGCCGTGCAGGTCAACGGCGTGGCTCCCTCCGAGGCCACTGTGGCTGACGGCACCTATGCCATCCAGCGTCCCTTCGTCATGGTCACCGTGGAGGGCACCGAGCTCTCCGAGGCCGCCCAGGCTTTCCTGGATTGGGCCATGAGCGCTGACGCCGCCGACGAGGTCGAGGCCGCCGGTTGCGTGTCCCCCAACGCCTGAATCGAATTTCACAACATCCATTCGGAACAAGCCCCCACCCTTACGGGGGCTTGTTCTGGTGTGTAACACCTCTGCCGGGAAGAACCGCGAAGCCTGATTCGCGCTCCCTCTCAGCAGAGGTGTCAAGAAAGAGAAAGTTGGTTTGGTATTCTATGAATGAACAATCTCTGCACAATTCCCCCGAGGAGGCCGTGGAAAAGACCTCCCGGCGGAAAGGCAAAGCCGGCGCGCGTCCGCTGGAGTCGGTGATGCAGCTGATTTTCTTCATCTGCGGTTTCATCGCCATCGCTTTCGTGCTGGTCATCACCATTTATCTGATCATCTCCGGCCTTCCCGCCATACGGGAGATCGGCCTGGTAGACTTCCTCTTCGGGACGGAATGGGCCTCCACGGCAGAGGATCCCAAGTTCGGCATCCTGCCCATGATCCTCACCTCCATCTACGGTACCGCAGGCGCCATCGTCATCGGCGTGCCCATCGGCTTCCTCATGGCCGTGTTCCTCTCCAAGGTTGCCCCCCGGCGGCTGGCCAATGTCATCCGGCCTGTGGTGGACCTGCTGGCCGGCATCCCCTCCATCGTGTACGGCCTGGTGGGCCTGATGGTGTTGGTCCCCTTTATCCGGGAGACCTTCAACACCGCCGCCGGCGAGAGCCTGCTGGCCGCCATTGTGGTGCTGGCCATCATGATCCTGCCCTCCATCATCTCCGTGTCCGAAACCGCCCTCAACGCGGTACCCAAGGAGTATGAGGAGGCGTCCCTGGCCCTGGGGGCCACCGACATCGAGACCTACTTCCGGGTCTCCGCCCCAGCGGCCAAGAGCGGTATCGCCGCCGCCGTGGTGCTGGGCGTGGGCCGCGCCATCGGCGAGGCCATGGCCATCATGATGGTGGCTGGCAACGTGGCCAATATGCCCGACCTCCTCTCCAGCGTCCGGTTCCTCACCACCGGCATCGCGGTAGAGCTGGCCTACTCCAGCGGCCTGCAGCGCCAGGCCCTGTTCTCCATCGGCCTCGTGCTGTTCCTGTTCATTATGTGTATCAATGTGATCCTCAATGTGTTCCTCAAGCGGGATAAGGAGGGCTGAACGCAATGACCGATAAGAAAGAAACCCATTTGGGCCTGCGGGACGAGGCCAAGGGTCTATCCTCCAGCCGCAGGATCTACAACATGGGTATGCGCACCGTCATCTACATCTCCGCTATCATTGTAGTGGCTCTGCTCATCTTCCTGCTGGGCTACATTCTATACCGGGGACTGCCCAACCTCAGCTGGGGGTTCCTGACCTCGGAGGAGAGCGTTGTCAAAGACATCCAGGGCATCGGCCCCGCCATCCTGAACACCCTCTATGTCATCATCGCCACCCTGATCGTGGTGCTGCCCCTGGGCGTGGGCGCCGCCATCTATCTCACCGAGTACGCTACCAACCGCAAGCTGGTGTCCGCCATCGAGTTCGCCACGGAGACTCTGGCCGGCATCCCCTCCATCATCTATGCCCTGGTGGGCGTGCTGGTCTTTGCCGAGTCCCTGGCCCTGGGCAAGACCCTCATCGCCGGCGCCTTCACCCTGGTGATCATGGTGCTGCCCACCGTCATCCGTACCACCCAGGAGAGCCTCAAGACGGTGCCCCAGAGCTATCGGGAGGGCTCCCTGGGTCTGGGCAGCGGCAAATGGCACATGATCCGCACCGTGGTGCTCCCCTCCTCCATCGACGGCATCGTCACCAGCTGCATCCTGGCCATTGGCCGTATCGTGGGCGAGAGCGCCGTCCTCCTCTACACCGTAGGCATGAGTATGCAGATGCAGGACTTCTTCCGAAACGGGCTGGAGAGCTTCTTCTCCGCCTCCGGTTCCACCCTGAGCGTGGCCCTCTACGTCTACGCCAAGGTCCGGGCCGACTTTGACCTGGCTTTTTCCGTGGCTGTGGTCCTCATCATCATCACCCTGGTCATCAACCTTGCCGCCAATCTGGCCGGGAAAAAGCTCAAGCGCCAATGATGTAAACAAAGGAGTTTTTACTATGTCTGAAAACGCCATTCTCTGTTCCCAAGCACTGGATCTCTTTTACGGGGAGCACCAGGCTCTGAAGGGCATCAATATGGATATCCCTGAGCACGAGATTACCGCCCTCATCGGCCCTTCCGGGTGTGGGAAGTCCACCTTTCTCAAAACCCTCAACCGCATGAACGACCTAGTCCCGGGCGTTGTCATCCGGGGGAAGGTCCTTTACCGGGATCAGGACATCTATGCCGGCAGCATGGATGTGACTTGGCTGCGCAAGCGCATCGGCATGGTCTTTCAGAAGCCCAATCCTTTCCCCATGTCGATCTTTGACAACGTGGCCTACGGTCCCCGGACCCATGGCATCCGCAACCGGGCCAAGCTGGAGGAAATCGTGGAGCGCTCCCTGCGCGGCGCCGCCATATGGGACGAGGTCAAAGACCGGCTGAAAAAGTCCGCCTTGGGCCTCTCCGGCGGCCAGCAGCAGCGCCTGTGCATCGCCCGGGCCCTGGCTGTGGAACCGGACATCCTCCTGATGGACGAGGCGACTTCCGCCCTGGACCCCATTTCCACATCCAAGATCGAAGACCTTGTCGTGGAGCTGAAAAAGGATTATACTATCGTTATGGTGACGCATAATATGCAGCAGGCCGCCCGTGTCTCGGACAAAACCGCCTTTTTCCTTCTGGGAGAGCTGGTAGAGTTCGGAGACACCCAGCAGCTTTTCTCCGTCCCCCAGGACAAGAGAACTGAGGATTACATCACAGGGAGGTTCGGATGATGCGCAATCAATTCAACCAGCAGCTCCAGCAGCTCCATATTGCTCTTTCGGAGATGGGCGGCATGTGCCAGCAGGCCATTTCCCTGGTGACCAAAGCCCTTCTGACCGGAGAACACAGCCTTTTGCAGACCGCTTTTTCCGTGGATGAGGGGATCGACCAGAAGGAGCGGGACATCGAGGCGCTGTGCATGAAGCTCCTGCTCCAGCAGCAGCCGGTTGCCCGGGATCTCCGGAACATCTCCGCGGCCCTGAAAATGATCTCCGATATGGAGCGCATCGGAGACCAGGCCACAGACATCGGCGAGCTGGCCCGCTTTATCCCGCCCACGGCGGTCTCCAGCGCGATCCACATCTCGGAAATGGCCCGGGCCACCGTGCGCATGGTCACAGAGGCGGTGGATTCGTTCATCCACCAGGATCTGGTCCTGGCACGGAAAGTCATGGCCGACGACGACGAGGTGGACGCCCTCTTCCTCCGGGTAAAGGGCGAGCTCCAAGAGGAAATCGTCAGCCGTTCCCCCAACAGCGAGAGCTCCCTGGATGTGATGATGGTGGCCAAATACCTGGAACGCATCGGCGACCACGCCACCAACATTGCCGAATGGGTGGAGTATTCCATCACCGGCGTACACCCCAAGGACGAAAAGCAGGAGAGATAAGCCCATGCTCTACCTTCTGGAAGATGACAGCAGCATCCGGGAATTTGTGGCTTACGCCCTGCGGAGCCGGGGCTATGAGGTGGAGGGTTTTGCCCTGCCCTCAGAGTTCTGGGCCGCCATGGAAAAGCGCCAGCCCCGGCTGCTGCTCCTGGACATCATGCTCCCGGAGGAGAGCGGGCTGGACATCCTCCGCCGTCTCCGGGCCGACCCCAACACCCGGCGCCTGCCGGTGATCCTTCTCACCGCCATGGGCACAGAGTACGATAAAGTGGTTGGGTTGGACGCCGGGGCGGACGATTACCTGCCAAAGCCCTTCGGCATCCTGGAACTTCTCAGCCGGGTCCAGGCCCTGCTCCGCCGGGCGGAACCGGACCAGCCTGCGGAGGAATACCGCCTGGGGGACCTCTACGTCTGCCCGCCCAAGCACCAGGTAAAGGTGGCGGGGACGCCGGTGGAACTGACAGTGAAGGAGTTTTCCCTTTTGTGCCTGCTGCTGGAAAACCCCGGCGTGGTCTTTACCCGGGATCAGCTTCTGGATCACGTGTGGGGCTACGCCTATGACGGCGAGAGCCGCACCGTGGACGTCCACATCCGCACCCTCCGGCAGAAGCTGGGCCCCTGCGGCAACATCATCGAAACCGTCCGGGGCCTGGGGTACCGCCTGGCGCCCCGCGCCTGAGCCCCCTCCCCCCTCCCCCTATTCCCTAAGCAAACACTAAGGCGGCATGGTCATTTGGCCATGCCGCCTTTGCTTTTGGG
>CALWOS010000266.1 GCA_944383185.1 uncultured Oscillospiraceae bacterium | reverse complement strand
CCCTGGGGAAAATCCTCATCGGCATCGGCATCCGCATTTTTGGGATGAACCCCTTCGGCTGGCGCTTTGTGGGAACGCTGTGCGGCGTCATCATGGTGCCCCTCCTCTACCTTTTCCTGAAGAACCTCTTCGGCAAACGGTGCATCGCCGTGTGCGGCACAGCCATGTTCGCCTTTGACTTCATGCATTTCACCCAGACCCGCATCGCCACCATTGACACCTACGCGGTGCTTTTTATCCTGATCTCCTACCTCTTTATGTACCGTTGGGTGACATGGGACTGGGACGACCCCTTTGTCCCCCCCTGGCGGCGCTATATACCCTTGGGCCTTTCCGGCGTTTTTTGGGGCATCGGCTGCGCCAGCAAGTGGACGGTGATCTACGCCGGACTGGGCCTGGGGCTCATCTGGCTGCTCCACTGGATCTTCCGGGGCCGGGAGGAGTGCCGCAGCGGCCATGGCCGCCGCTTCCGGCGGCAGCTCCTGGGGAGCACGGGCTTTTGCCTCGTTTTCTTTGTGGCTGTGCCCCTTTGCATCTACTACGTGAGCTACTACCCCTACGGCCAGGCCGCGGGGATGGAGGGGCCCGGGATGTTCTTCCAAAAAGACTACCTGGACATTGTCCTCCACAACCAGGAGTACATGCTCACCTACCATGTGGGCGTGGACTCCACCCACCCCTATTCCTCCAGCTGGTATCAGTGGCTGGTGGACGGCCGGCCCATCCTCTACTGGCTGACCAATTACGAGGACGGCACCAAGAGCAGTTTCGGCGCCTTTTTGAACCCCCTGGTGTGCTGGGGCGGGCTTTTGTGCATGGGGGCCATGGCCTGGCGGAGCCTGCGCCACAGCGACAAGAAGGCCCTGTTCATCCTCATCGGCTACCTCTCCCAGCTCCTGCCCTGGATCGCCGTGCCCCGGCTCACCTTCGCCTATCACTACCTCCCCTGCCTCATCTTCCTGGTGCTGGGGATCTGCCATTTCCTGGACCTCATCCGCCAGTCGGGCCGGCGGTGGAAGGGGCTGGTGTACGGCTACTCCGCCGTGACCACAGGTCTGTTTGTCTTTTTCTATCCCGTACTCTCCGGGGTGCGAATTCCGGACTGGTATTCCAATCTTCTCGGCTGGCTGCCCTCCTGGCCCTTCTAGGAAGAGGAGCCCCATGATCGATCCAACGCAAGGAGACTTTCATAGATGTACCTCACTGATTTTCACACCCACAGCCGCTGTTCCCAGGACGCCCACGACACCATGGCGGACATGGCCGCCGCCGCCCGGGACAGGGGCATCCGGCACCTGTGCTTCACGGACCACTGCGACCTGGACGCCTTTGCCACCGGCAAACCGGACCCGGACTGCTTCCGGCGGCTGCGCCCTCAGCTGGAAACCGCCTGGGCGGAGCTGCAGGCCAGCCGTCCGGAGGGGCTGGAGGCGGGCCTGGGCCTGGAGCTGGGGGAGGCCAGCCACGACCCGGACCGGGCAGCGGAAATCGCCGCCTGGGACGCGCTGGACTTTGTCATCGGCTCCACCCACAACCTCCTGGACTGTAAGGACTTTTACTGCTATCCCTATCACAGCCTGGAGGAGTGCTACGCTCTCCGGGACCGGTACTTCCAGGAACTCATAGAAACAGCACGGCTGCCCTTCGTGGACGTGATCGGCCACATCGGCTATCTCCGGCGCTACATTGCCAAGGCCGGCTATCCCCAGGTGCGGGTGGACATGGAAAGCTGCGGCGAACAGGTGGACGCGCTGCTGCGCACCTGCCTGGAAACCGGCCGGGGCATCGAGTGCAACTGCTCGGGCCTGCGGAACGCCGACATTGGGGAAACCATCCCCGGGGCGGACATTTTAAAGCGCTACCGGGAACTGGGGGGCGAGATCATCACCCTGGGCAGCGACTCCCACTGCGTTGCCGACGCCGGCGCCGGCATCCGGGAGGGCCACGCCCTGCTCCAGGAGCTGGGCTACCGCTATATCACCGTATTCCGCCGGCGGAAGCCGGAGTTTATCCCCATAGACGCCTGAAACCGGAACCCACAGCAGAAACGGAGGAATTTTGAGATATGATCGCCATCGGAAGTGATCACGGGGGCTACGCCCTCAAGCAGGAAATCATGCGCCATCTCAGCAGCCGGGGCCTCGCCTACCAAGACTACGGCTGCTACAGCGAGGAAAGCTGCGACTACCCCGTATACGGCAAAGCCGTGGCCCACGCCGTGGCCGACGGTACATGCGAAAAAGGCATCCTCATCTGCGGCACGGGCATCGGTATCTCCCTGGCCGCCAACAAGATCCATGGCATCCGCTGCGCCGTGTGCAGCGACTGCTTTTCCGCGGAGATGTCCCGCCGCCACAACAACGCCAACATCATCGCCCTGGGCGGGCGTGTGGTGGGGCCGGGCCTAGCGCTGATGCTTGTGGACCTCTTTTTGGACACGCCCTTTGAGGGGGGACGTCACCAGCGCCGGGTGAGCATGATCGAGGAGTAAGGAAGCCCATGGCCATTCGACCCAGAGACGTATATCGGTCCCGCCGGCCCTGGCGGAACCTGGTCACCGGAGTGCTCCTGGGGCTTGTGCTGCTGCTGGCCGTTGCTGTCGGGCTCTTTTACGGGCTCCAGCGCTATCTGGTGGTGACCCAGGACGGGGTAGAGCTCCAGATCCCCTTCCTCATGGAAAGCGGCACCCCTGCGCCGGATGGTTCCGCCGCTCCTGGCACTGCGGGTCCGGAGGTGGACGTGGTGGTGGAGAGCGCGGACTACAGCCAGCTCCGCACAGATCCCGGCGCCGCCTTGACCCAGCTCCAGGGGATCTATGTACCCATGGAGGCCGTGATGGACGGGACCTGGGAGAACTACCTCACCCAGGCCGCCGGGCTGGATGCCAACGCCCTGGTGCTGGAGCTCAAAAGCGGCAGCGGCGCCCTGGCCTGGAACAGCCAGGTGGACATGGCGGTGGGGTACGGCACGGCGGGCAGCGTGGATCTGGCCCCGGTGGCCACGGCCATCCGGGAGGCGGGATATGCCCCCGTGGCCCTGATCCCCGCCTGCGTGGACGAGGCCCTGGCCACCCGATACGGCGCCCTGGCCCTGCGCACCGCCGACGGACAGCTCTATTCCGACAGCGCCGGCTACTGGCTGGATCCCTATAACCAGGCCGTCCAGGCCTACGCCGCAGACCTAACCGCGGAGCTCTATTCCCTGGGTTTTGACGAGGTGATCCTCTCCCGGGCCGCCCACCCGGACGCGGACGCCGCGGCGCTGACCTACTCCCAGGACGCCACCCAGGAGCGGAGCCCCGGCGGGGCCGTGGGCAGCTTTGCCGCCGGGGTACTGCGGAATCTGGGCGCCGCCCTGGACGAGGGGAAGGCCCTGTCCACGGTGATGGAGCCGGACGCCCTCCGGGGAGATCTTGCCTCCCGGAACGGCCAGGAGGGGGAGCTCCTTTTCTCCCTCTATGACCGGGTTTACCTGAACAGCGACATCTACACCGCCGCCTATGACCGGGAGCTGGCCGCTCCCTATGTCCAGAGCGGGGACGCGGCGGTGCGTTTCGTTCCCATTGTGGACGGCGGCTTCCCAGAAGGGGGCAGCGCCCTGGCCCGGGTGGGATAAAAATGTCTGGAGGAAAAGGCCTTGCCTTTTCCTCCAATAAGATGCACTCCGCTTCCCGCAGGCTCTGCAGGGCTTTCTGACGTGCGGGTTTTGGTTTGTTGGGTTTCCAACTGACAATTGTGAAAAATTTGTTTATACTACGATCAGAAGATCGAAAAATTATGGGAGGCTGTCTCATGTACAATTATAAGAAGCTCACAGAAGACCTCTACTGGGTGGGCGCCAACGACCGGCGCCTGGCCATGTTTGAGGGGGTCTACTCCGTCCCCGACGGGGTCAGCTACAACTCCTACCTGCTGATGGACGAAAAGACGGTCCTTCTGGACACGGTGGACAAGGCTGTCGCCGGGCGCTTCTTCGAGAATGTGGAAGCGATCCTGGGAGATCGGAAGCTGGACTACCTGGTGGTCCACCACATGGAACCAGACCACGCTGCCAGCCTCCAGGACCTGGTGCGCCGGTATCCCGAGGTGCAAATCGTCTGCAACGCCAAGATCGCCGCCATGATCCGCCAGTTCTTCACCTTTGATATCGACAGCCGCGCCCTGTTGGTGAAGGAGGGGGACGTGCTGGAGACCGGGCGGCACCGCCTCACCTTTGTCATGGCCCCCATGGTTCACTGGCCGGAGGTCATGGTGAGCTATGACCTCACCGACGGCATCCTCTTCTCGGCAGACGCCTTCGGCACCTTCGGTGCCCTGAACGGCGCCATCTATGCCGACGAGGTGGATTTCTTCCGGGACTACCTGGACGAAGCCCGGCGCTACTACACCAACATTGTGGGCAAGTACGGCAACCAGGTCCTCGCCCTGCTGAAGAAAGCCTCCACGTTGGACATCCGCCTGCTGTGCCCTCTTCACGGATTTGTGTGGCGGCGGGACATTGGGGACTATGTGGACAAGTACATCCACTGGGCCAGCTACACCCCGGAGGTGAACGGCGTGGTCATCGCCTACGCCTCCGTATACGGCAACACGGAGAACACCGCGGAGATCCTCTCCAGCAAGCTCCGGGACCGGGGCATCCCCACAAAGATGTTCGACGTGTCCGTGACCCCCGCCTCGGAGATCATCGCCGCAGCCTTCCAGTACAGCCATCTGGTCTTTGCCAGCACTACCTATAACGCCGGCATCTTTGTGAGCATGGAGGCGTTGATCTTCGACCTGGTGGCCCACAACATCCAGAACCGCACCGTGGCCCTCATTGAAAACGGCTCCTGGGCCCCCACCAGCGGCGGCCTCATGCGCGCAGAGCTGGAGAAGTGCAAAAACCTCACCATCCTGGACCAGACTCTCACACTCAAGTCCTCTCTGAAGGAGGATCAGCTCGCCCAGCTGGACGCCATGGCCGACGCCATCGCCGCCACCATGCCCAAGCCGGAGCCGGAGGCCGCCCCTGCCGCCGGGCATGTGGACAACGGCGCGCTCCACCGCCTGAGCTACGGACTCTTTGTCCTGAGCGTCCGGGAAGGTGACAAGGACAACGGCTGCATCACCAACACCGCCATCCAGGTTTCCGATACCCCCAAGCGGGTCGCCTTCGCCATCAACAAGCAGAACTACACCCATGACATGGTCCTCCACACCGGCGTGTGCAATGTGAGCCTTTTGAGCACGGACGCGGACTTCTCTGTGTTCCAGCGTTTTGGCTTCCAGAGCGGCCGGGATACGGACAAGCTCCAGGGCCTGGAGAACATCGCCCGGAGCGCCAACGGGGTCTTTTACCTCACCGGCTGCACCAACGCCGTGCTCTCCTGCAAAGTGGTGTCCACGGTGGACTGCGGGAGCCACACCCTGTTTATCGCCGACCTGACCGAGGCCGCCGTCCTCAGCGACACGCCCAGCATGACCTATGCGTACTATCGGGAGCATGTGAAGCCCCGCCCCACCCAGCTGGAGGAGAAAAAGGGCTGGGTCTGCGAGGTCTGCGGCTATGTCTACGAGGGAGAGGAACTCCCCGCGGACTTCATCTGCCCCCTGTGCAAGCACGGCCCCGAGGCCTTCCGGAAGATGGGCTGAACGGCCCTTCCGGCAGCCAAACCGAGACAAACCCACATAATTTTTTCAATTTTATTAGGAGGTCAACACCATGAAGTATGTCTGTGAAGCCTGCGGCTGGGTCTATGACGAGGAGCTGGGCGCGCCCGATGAGGGCATCGCCCCCGGCACCCCCTGGGACCAGGTACCTGAAGATTTCGTCTGCCCCCTGTGCGGCGTGGGAAAGGACTCCTTCTCCGCCGAGTAAAGGCAAACACCAAAGAAGCGGCCCCCGTTTGGGGGCCGCTTCCTTTGAGACTGTCGAAAAAGGCAGAGCCTTTTCCGACAAAGGGATCACACTCCGCTTCCCGCAGGTTTGTCTGCCGCTGGCAGACAAAACCCACGCTCGCTCCGCGAGAAGTGTTTTTCCGAGGCACATGTCCCCGGAAAAAACGGATTTCATTTTGTTCGCGGCTGCGGCCGCGAATTCTCCGAAGGTTTTTCGACACGCTGAAAGGAAGCGGCCCCCGTTTGGGGGCCGCTTCCTTTCTATTGACCCTTATATTTCCGCTGCCGGGATTTTTACATGCGTGCCGCTTTGCTCCTGCGGAGCACCAGGCCCAGGGCAAGGCCGGCCAGGGCCGGGATCACCCAGCCGAATCCCGCCTGGAGAAAGGGGATATACCGTTCCGCCAGAGCTACCAGCCCATCCAGATGGGCCAGGGACCGGGCGTCCTCCGGGAGAGCGCGGAGGAAATCGAACACGGCCGCCGCCGCTGTGAAGCCCAGGGCCCAGCGGAGCACCGTCTTGTCGCCGCGGCAGTCCCCGCCGAAGAGGGTCAGCAAGATCAGCACGATGGCCAGGGGATAGAGAAACATCAGCACCGGCCCGGAGTAGGCGATGATGGCGTCCAGGCCCAGGTTTGCCAGCAGAAAGCTCGCGGCGCAGAAGATCACGGCCCAGGCCCGATAGGAAGGCCCGCCGGGAAATATCCTCCCGAAGGTCTCCGCGCAGCTGGTGATAAGGCCCACCGCCGTTTTGAGGCAGGCCAGGGTGACCGTACCCGCCAGGATCAGGGCGCCGGCGCCGCCGAAGTAGTGCCGGGCGATCTGGGCCAGGGCCACGCCGCCGTTGCTGCTGGCCGCGAAGGCGCCCCGGCTCTGGGCCCCCATCAGGACCACCAGCACATAGATCACCCCCATGAGCAGGGAGCTGAACAGCCCGGCAAAAACCGTGTTTTTGGCAACCTCGCCCGGCTCCTGGACCCCCAGGCGCCGGATGGCCTCCACCACAATGATGCCGAAGGCCAGCCCGGCCAGGGCATCCATGGTGTTATAGCCCTCCAGGATACCGGCGGAAAAGGCCCCCTGGGCATATGCCCCCGCAGGGGTGATCTCGCTGATGTCCCCCAAGGGCGCGGTCAGGGCCCGGAACATCAGCACCGCCAAAAAGCACAGGAACAGGGGATTGAGCACCTTGCCGATCCAGGTGAGGATCTCTCCCGGACGGAGGGAAAAGGCCAGCACCGCGGCGAAAAAGGCCAGCGAAAAAAGGGCCAGACCCAGCGTGCCCCAACTCTCCGGCAGCAGCAGCTCGATACCCACAGTAAAGGAAACCGTGGCACACCGGGGTATGGCGAAAAAGGGGCCGATGGTGAGGTAGAGAGCGCAGGTGAAAAAAAGGCCGTACCCCCGGCCCACCCGGCTGCTCAGCTCCAGAAGCCCCCGCTCCCGGCTGAGCCCCAGGGCCGCCACCCCCAGCAGGGGCAAGCCCACGCCGGTGATGAGCAGCCCCGCCGACGCGGCCCAGACGCTCCGTCCAGCCAGCTGTCCCATGGAGACTGGGAAAATCAAATTTCCCGCCCCGAAGAACATGCCGAACAGCATGCTGGACACCGCCAGAATCTCCCGAAATTTCAGCTTTTTCATCTACAGCACCCCACGCTCTTTCTCTCTCGCCCGCGGCTGATTCCGGAAGGGTCGCTCCCCCGGCGTCCCCAGCCGTCCCGGTTCTTAACCGGGCGGCGGGTGCCGGGAGAAGGGCGTGTGTTTTTTTCAAAGGTTTCTCCTCTGGGCGGACGTCAGCGAAGCTCCGGCTCCCGGCCAGGCTCCAAGCGCAGGCGCTCTATCCCCGCGAATGCCTCCTCCACCAGAGCCTCCACGTCCAGAGCGGCCTCGGCCTCCTCCACCTCCCCAAGGCGGGGGCGGGTCCGGGGATGCCGGGGGGTGAACACCGTGCAGCAGTCCTCATAGGGCAGCACGGAGGTGTCAAAGGTGCCGATGCGCCGGGCGTAGCGGACGATCTCCTCCTTGTCCAGGCCCACCAGGGGGCGCAGCACAGGCAGGTCCGTCACCGCCTCTGTCACCGCCATGGCCTCCATGGTCTGGCTGGCCACCTGGCCCAGGTTCTCCCCGGTGACCAGGGCGCCGCAGCCGTTGCTCCGGGCCACCCGGTGGGCGATGCGCATCATGAACCGGCGAATGATGAGGGTAAAGTATTCCTCCGGGCATTTGGCCCGGATCTCTTCCTGGATATGGGTGAAGGGGACGATCTCCAGGGTCATCCGGCCACACCAGTCCGTGAGGAGCTGAGTGAGCTGGATGACCTTCTCCTTGGCCAGCTCCGAGGTATAGGGGAAGGAGAAAAAGTGCACCGGGATCATCCGCACGCCCCGCTTGGCAATCATGTAGGTGGAAACAGGGCTGTCAATACCACCGGAGAGCAGCGTTACGGCGCTGCCGTTGCTGCCCACGGGCATACCCCCGGCCCCGGGGGTGGGGGCGGCATGGACATAGGCGGCGTAGTCCCGGACTTCCAGATGCACCGTGAGCTCCGGGTTGTGGACGTCCACCTTCACCTCTGGAAACGCCTCCGCCAAAAGCCCGCCCACATACTGGCTCAGCTGGATAGAAGTCATGGGAAAGCGCTTGTCGGAGCGCTTGGTCTCCACTTTGAAACTCCTTGCCTCCGCCATGGCCCCGGCCAGATATTCCCGGGCGCAGCGGAAGATGGCATCCTTGTCTTTCTCACAGGCAGCAGCCCGGGAGACGCTCACCACGCCGAACACCTTGGTCATGGCGTCAAAGGCCGCGTCCATGTCACTCTCGTCCGCCTGGGGCTCCACATACACCGTGGATTGGATGCAGTGGACCCGGAAGGGGCCAAAGGGCCGCAGCCGGCGCTGTATGTTCCCCAGGAGCTTCTGCTCAAAGGCCCGGCGGTTCAGGCCCTTGAGGACAATCTCTCCCTGTTTGAGTAAAATCATATCCCGCAAAGGAGCTTCCTCCCTTTCTCATTTGGTTCCGCAAAGCGGATTCATTCCCCGTCCTCCAGGCGGAAGGTACGGTACTGGA
>CALWOS010000265.1 GCA_944383185.1 uncultured Oscillospiraceae bacterium | reverse complement strand
ACCAATGCCCGGCCGCACATACCCACTGGGCCACACCCGCCGGAGCAAAACCCGCCCGGCAGGGAAAAACAAGGAACGGCCTGGGCCTACCCCTTTTGCGCATGCTGAAAAACTGGTTCCCGGGGCTCACGCTGGTGGCGGAGGATCTGGGAGATCTCCGCCCCTCCGTGACCACCCTGCGTCAAGCCTGCGGTTTCCCGGGGATGAAGGTACTGCAGTTCGCCTTTGACGCCCCCGGCGTCAGCAGCCATCAGCCCCACGCCTATGAGCGGGAGAGCGTGTGCTATTTGGGCACCCACGACAACGACACCGCCCTGGGCTGGCTCCGCAGCGCGCCGCCGGAGGTACGGGAGCGGGCTACGGCTTATCTGGGGCTCAACAGCCAAGAGGGCCTGGTGGAAGGCCTGATCCGAGGGGCCATGTCCTCCGTCTCCCAGCTGTGCATCCTCCGGCCCCAAGACCTGCTGGGCCTGGGGTCGGAAGCCCGGATCAACACCCCCGGCACTCCCATGGGGAACTGGACCTGGCGGCTGCAGGACGCGCAGCTCACGCCCGCCCTGGCCGCCTCCCTTCTGGAACTCGCCCGGCGCTATGGGCGATAAGGTCCCGCGTCCAGCGTGCCGGGAATGATTCCATTGGTTTTACCGACGGCCCCCTTGTGAAAGGGGGCCGCTTTTCTATGCGAAAGTATTGCAAAACCTGCCGCGCCCTGCGGGAAAGCGGGCGCAAAAAGCCGCAGCACAAAGCGCTATTCCTCTTCTTCCTGCGCTTTCCGCTCCGCCTGTTCCAGGAGACTTTGCAGCTCGGCAGTGGTAAAGCGGTATATCTTGTCGCAGAACTGGCAGCTCACCGTGGCGTCCTCGCCCGAGGCGATCATATCCCGAAGGACCTCCGGCCCGGCGCTGACCACCGCCTGGGACACCCGCTCCCGGCTGCAATAGCATTTGTACGCCACCGGCGTGGTCTCCAGGAAGCGCGGCGCCATACCATCCAGGACATGGGAGATCAGCGCCCTTTCACCGCCTCCGGCGTCCAGCACGGCAGTGACAGAACCCATGGCGGCGATGTTCGCCTCCAGTTTGTCTATGCAGCTCTCCGGAGCGCCCGGCAGGAGCTGCACCAGAAATCCCCCGGCGCAGCGGACGCTCCGGTCCGGCGCGACCAGCACCCCCAGGCCGCAAGCAGTGGGGGTCTGTTCGCTCTCCACAAAATAGGCACTCAGGTCCTCCGCCACCTCCCCGCTCACCAGGGCGGTGCTGCCGATGTAGGGCTCCCGGAGCCCCAGATCCCGGCTGACGGAGATCATGCCGGTTTTGCCGATGGCACCGCCCACATCCAGCTTCCCGTCGGGCCGTTTGGGCAGTTCCAGTTTGGGGTTCTGGACGTAGCCCCGGGCGTTCCCCTGGCTGTCGGACACGGCAAGCACGCTTCCGGCGGGCCCGCCGCCGTTGAGGCGCAGGGTCACCGTGGCCTCGTCCTCTTTCAGCAAATCCCCCAGCATGGATACGGCGCACAGCGTCCGGCCCAGGGCCGCGGTGCACACGGCGCTCAGGCCGTGGATCTGGCGGGCCTTTTCCACCATGTCCCGGGCCTCGATGGCGGATATTTTCACATAGCCGTCCTCCGTGACGGCGCGGGTGATATTTCCCATATGATTCATTTTCTCCTTCGTTCCCACCCCGGTCAGTGGGGCGTGTTTTCCGCCGTTAGGAACAGCCGGCCCAGCTGGTGCTGGGGCCCGTCCTCCCACAGGCGGATGTGAACAAAACCCGCGGCGGCGAGCGCCTGTTTCAGGGCCTCCGGCCCGTGGGCATACTCCGCGTGTTCCTCCTGTTCCCGGCTCCAGAGCGCCCCCTCCCGGCGGAAAATATCCATACCGTAGACCAGGCACATCTCCGTTTCGTCAAAGGCGGCCCGCCACAGGCAAAGCAGGTCCTCCCGCTCGTCCACAAAGGTCTGCCCGTCCAGGGAGCGCAGCCGCTCCGGGCGGTGGAAGTCAAAGGCCAGGAGACCGTCCGGCTCCAGGAACAGATGCAGCCGGGAGAACAGCTCCGGCAGATCATCCGGCGGGAGGTAGTTCATCCCGTCCAGACAGCAGACGCACGCGTCCACCGTCCCATAGAGGTCCAGCCAGGGCAACTCCTGGCACAGAATCAGCGGCCGGACAATCCCCGGCGTCTCCAGCGCCTTGTCCGCAAGCACCGCCAGCATATCCGGCGCGGCGTCCACGGCGATGGTCTCATAGCCCAGCTTCGCCAGGGGCAGGGTCAGTCCTCCGGTGCCGCAGGCAAGATCCAGCACCGTGCGCACGGGCCGGGGCCGCTCTTGAAGCCGGGCGGCATACCACGCCGCCAGGGCCTCATAGGGCACATCCCCGGTAAGGGCGTCATAAAAAGGGGCCAGGGCCTCGTAGCGGCTCACGCCTTTTCTCCCCCATCCGCCGCTTTCAGCCGGGCAAAGGCCACGGCGTATCCGTCCTTGCCATACTGGAGGGAGCGGTTCACCCGGCTGATCGTGGCGCTGGACGCACCGGTACGCTCCAGGATATCGTTATAGATATAGCCCTGCTCCAAAAGCGCCGCCACCTGGTAGCGCTGTTCCATGGCCTGGAGCTCCGTGACCGTGCAGAGGTCGTCAAAGAAATCCATGCACTCCTCCACGGTTTCCAACGTGAGGATAGCCCGGTACATTTCCAGGTTCCGAGGCTTTTTGTTGTGCTTGTTCATGGCTTCGCCTCACTTTCCGGGGCGGCGCCCCGCGCTTTCATACACTACATTATATGACACTAAAGCGTGAAAGTAAAGCCCTTTTTCCCGGCTCTGCTTTTCCGGGCGCAGCCGGCGCTTTTTCCTTGCCTTCCCCGGGAAAACGCGATATACTATATCATAGGTTTATGTGGGCCGGAAAAGGCAAATCTGCTCCCCGCGGTTGCGAATCCCGGCCTGCGGAGGAAAACCATGGTAACTGCAATTGTAGGCGCCAACTGGGGCGACGAGGGCAAGGGCAAAATCACCGACATGCTGGCCGAACAGTCCGATGTTGTCATCCGCTTTCAGGGCGGCGCCAACGCCGGGCACACCATCATCAATGACTATGGCCGTTTCGCCCTGCACATACTGCCATCGGGGAGCTTTTACCCCCATGTGACCAACATCATCGGAAACGGTGTGGCCCTGGACGGAAAAAAGCTCGTGAAAGAGCTCTCCGCCATCACGGGCCAGGGGATTCCCGCGCCCCGCCTCATCATCTCCCAGCGGGCCCAGCTCCTGCTGCCCTATCATGTGCTCCAGGACACCTATGAAGAGGAGCGCCTTGGCGGCAAGGCTTACGGCTCCACCAAAAGCGGCATTGCGCCGTTCTATTCCGACAAATACGCCAAGACCGGTATCCAGGTCTGTGACCTCTACCACGAGGAACGGCTCCGGGAGCGCGTCAAAGCGGCTCTCGCCGTGAAGAATGTGCTGTTCCAGCACCTCTACCACAAGCCTCCGGTGGACGCGGAGGCCCTGCTCCAGGAGCTGCTGGAACTTCGGGAGATCCTGCGCCCCTATGTGGGGGACACGGTGGGCTTTGTCCACAAGGCCCTGCGGGATGGCAAGCGCATCCTTCTGGAAGGGCAGCTGGGATCCATGAAGGACCCGGATCTGGGCATCTACCCCATGACCACCTCCTCCCACACCCTGGCGGGTTTCGGCTGCGTGGGCGCCGGCGTGCCCCCCACGTCTATTGAGAAGGTCATCTGCGTCACCAAGGCCTACTCCTCCTCTGTGGGTTCCCACACGGAGCCTTTCGTCAGCGAGCTCACCGGGGAGGCCGGAGACGAGCTCCGCCGCCGGGGCGGGGACCAGGGAGAGTTCGGCGCCACTACGGGCCGCCCCCGCCGGGTGGGCTGGTTCGACGCCGTGGCCACCCGCTACGGCTGCATGGTACAGGGGGCCACGGAAGTCGCCCTCACCTGCCTGGACGTACTGGGGTACCTGGACGAGATCCCCGTGTGCGTGGGCTACGATATCGACGGCCTTGTAACGGACGTCTTTCCCCCCACGCCGGAACTGATGAAAGCAAAGCCCGTTTTTGCCCGGCTCCCAGGCTGGAAGTGCGACATCCGGGGCTGCCGGGACTATGCCGCCCTGCCCCAAGAGGCCAGGGACTATGTGGATTTTATCGAAGCGCGCATCGGCGTGCCGGTGCGCCTGGTTTCCACCGGCCCCCGGCGGGAGGAAATCACCCAGCGGGAAAGCGGCCTCTCCTGCTCCTGCTGACCCGGCGCGGAACGCCGTATCCCCCGTATCCTGAAAGGAGGATCGCCTATGTTGTTCGTGTACCTCTGGGGCGCCGCCCTGATCTTGTTCCTGGTCGTGGAGGCCATCACTGCCGGGCTCACGTCCATCTGGTTCGCCGCAGGGGCCCTGGTGGCCCTGATCATAGCGCTGCTTCACGGGAGCGTGCTGCTGCAATTCGCGGCCTTTCTGATCGTCACGGGCCTTACGGTGTTCGGCACCCGATCCATGGCCCGGAAATACGTCAACAGCCGCACTGTGGCCACCAACGCGGACCGGCTCCTGGGCGCGGAGGGCCTGGTGCTGGAACCCATTGACAACGTCCGCGCCCGGGGCACGGTAAAGGTGGACGGCAAGGTGTGGTCCGCCCGGAGCGGCTCCGGGGAGGCCATTCCCGCGGACACCCTGGTCCTCGTGGACAGCATCGACGGCGTCAAGCTCATCGTCCGGCCCGCCGCCCAGGCGCCGGCAGCGGAGCCAAATTCCTGACGGTAAAACACGGAACGACATTTTATATAGGAGGAAACAGACATGCTGGAACTTATTATCGGCGGCGTCCTGATCCTGATCGTCATCATCCTGCTGGTCACGAACATCCGCGTGGTGCAGCAGGCCCGGGCCTATGTCATCGAGCGCCTGGGCGCCTACAGTACCACCTGGCACGTGGGGCTCCATTTCAAGATCCCCTTTGTGGAGCGGGTAGCCAAGGTGGTCTCCCTGAAGGAACAGGTGGTAGACTTCCCGCCCCAGCCCGTGATCACCAAAGACAATGTCACCATGCAGATCGACACGGTGATCTACTTCGAGATCACCGACCCCAAGCTCTACACCTACGGCGTGGAGCACCCCATGACCGCCATTGAAAACCTCACCGCCACCACCCTCCGGAACATCATCGGCGAGCTGGAGCTGGACCAGTGCCTCACCAGCCGGGACATCATCAACAGCAAGATGCGCTCCATCCTGGACGAGGCCACCGACCCCTGGGGCATCAAGGTCAACCGGGTCGAGCTGAAAAACATCATGCCTCCCAAGGAGATTCAGGCCGCCATGGAGCGGCAGATGAAGGCCGAGCGGGAACGCCGGGAGGCCATACTCCAGGCCGAGGGCGAAAAGAAAAGCGCCATCCTCATCGCCGAGGGCGAAAAGGAGAGCGCCATCCTCCGGGCGGACGCCAAAAAGCAGGCGGCCATCCTGGAGGCCGAGGGCCAGGCGGAGGCCATCCGCTCCGTCCAGCAGGCTACGGCAGACGGCATCCGGGCCATCAAAGAGTCCATGCCCACGGAGGCCGTAATCAAACTCCGGGCGCTGGAAGCCTTTTCCGCCGCAGCCAACGGCAAGGCCACCAAGATCATCATCCCCAGCGAGCTCCAGGGCCTCGCCGGCCTAGCCGCCTCGGCCAAGGCCCTTTGGGAGGATGACCCCGCTTCCACAGAGCCGGAGGCGGCGAAATAATCTTCTCCCGCCAGCGCGCGGATGCAAGTGGAATCAATTGCTCAGAAAATGCAGCGCGGACGCCGGAGGACGTCCGCGCTGCGTTCATTCTTTTGTCCAGGCCCTGGGATAGCCGTATTCGTCAAACGTTTTCTTCAACGCACGCTCTGTGGCGGGGATCACCCCAAGGAATACCACAAGCTGCACGCCCAGGAGGCACCAGAACACCCAGCCGCCGTTCTCCTCCCCCAAGACCGCTGCCAGGAACCACAGAAGCACGGTAGAAATCAGGCTGATCTTTCCCCACCGGATCCACCAGGCGCCGGAGTAGGCCTGGGCAAAGTCCCAGCTCTCCTGGCTCCGCCCTGAGGCCCGGGTCCGGTAGCCGTACACATTGTTGGGCCACTTCGAAGGCTTGTTTTTCAGCAGCCAGCCGCTCAGAAGCATGGCGAGGGGGAACAAAATCAGGATCAGGAGATCCAGGAGCTGGTAAAACAGCATCTCACGTTCCCTCCATTTCACCCGGTCCTGCCAAGGTCTTCTCCATACGGAAATTCTCCAGGTATACGCCGCGCCGCAAAACGCGCTGCCGCTCCACAATCCGGTATCCCCGCTTCAGGAAGAAGCCC
>CALWOS010000264.1 GCA_944383185.1 uncultured Oscillospiraceae bacterium | reverse complement strand
TACATCGGCGAGGCTCTGACCAGCGGCGCCTCCGGCTACACGGTCACGCTGATCCTGGCGGTCATCCTGGGCTACATCATCGCCGCTTTCAGCCACGTGTCCCCGGCGCTGAACATCTTTGTGCCGCTGTTCGTCACGGTCTGTGCCGCCACGGGCAACGATATCCGCCTGATGATCCTGGCCCTGCTGTCCGGCGCCTCCATGGGCTGCGCCATTCTGCCCACCAACAGCGCGCTGGTCATCGCCAGCGGCGCCATGGATGTGTCCATCCCCAACATCATGAAGCGCAACTTCCTGCCCTCCGCCTGCGCTGCGGTGGCCGTGATCGTGGTCTGCGTTGTCATGCACACTGTCGGTTATTAAGAGGAACTGATCCGCCGGAGGGAAACTTTCGTGGAAGGCAGACAGCCTTTGCAGCGGGAAGATCCTGATTCTCTTGTTTGTTCCCGCCCCCCTGAGGGGGCGGGAACAAACAAATTCTTATCTTCCGCTCTCCCTTGCCGGGCGGCATGTGAGGGCCCGCGCTGTGCGCCCGCAGCACCCAGGAGAGGCGTTTCGGGATCTGCGGCGGCTTTCTTCAAAGGGGCCCGAAGGACAGAACGTAGATGGAGGAGGACGATATGGAAAAAAGCGAGCGCTTTCAGGCGAGAATCCAGAGGGTGAACGACGCTGTCATGCTGAAAGAGCCGGATGCGGTGCCCCTGGTTCCCCACATTGGGACGCTCCCCTTTATTCTGTCGAAAGACGCGACATTCAAAGACAGCATGTACGATTATCCAAAGGCGGCCCAGGCGGCCTTGGATTTTTATAAGGAGTTTCAGCCGGATGCCGTCTGCGGCGGCACACGGATGTCCAGCGGGGCGGCATGCGACCTGACGGAGTTCACCATGCTGGACTGGCCCGGAAAGGCCGGGGGCAAGGTGCCGGATCACTGCATCTATCAGGTGATCGAGCAGGAATATCTCCTCCAGGAGGAGTATCCCGAATTGCTCAAGGATTTTACCGGATTCATGCTGCGAAAGTATATTCCAAGGGCATTTCCGGGACTTGCCGGCCTCTCCAGCATCAGTTTTCTGCCGACCGTTGTGCTGAATACCGGGGTGCTGTCCGGGCTGTTTTCTCCCAGCGCGTTGGCGGCCTATGAAAAACTTGCGAAACTCGCCCAGTATAACGCGGAGGCGGGGCAGTATTCCGCAAAACTCAGCGAGGCTTTGACGGCCGAGGGCATCCCCCCGTGGTCCAGCGGGGCGGGCGAAGTGCCCTTTGACATTTTGAGCGACTATTTCCGGGGCACCATGGGGATGTTCGAGGACATGGTCGAATGTCCGGACATGGTGGAAGAGGTCTGCTATATGCTGGCTGATATGCAGATCGACGCCTTTGAAAAGCGCTTTAGGAACGTGGACTTGCCCGTGAAGCGGGTGGATTTTCCCTTCCACAAGGGAATGGACGGCTTTATTTCCCCCGAATACTATGAGCGTCTGTACTGGCGCCCCTTCCGGAAGATCGCCGACGCCCTCATCGACCTGGGCGTCACGCCGATTCTCTACACAGAAGGGCCCTACAACAGCCGGCTCGAGGCCCTCACGGACCTGCCAAGAGGGAAGGCCATTATCCACTTTGAAGAGGTAGACATGCAGCAGGCAAAGGCGGTCCTGGGGGACATCGCGTGTCTCTCCGGAAATTTCCCGGTCTATCTGCTGGAGTGGGGAACAAAGCAGCAGGTCGTGGATCGGGTAAAATGGCTGATCGACACCTGCGGTCCCGGGGGCGGCTATATCTTCGACACCAACGCGATCATTATGGGCGCAAAGCGCGAAAACGTAGAGGCGATGTTTGAGACCTGCCGCACATATGGCAAGTACAGATAAAACGGAGGGGAGCGATGAATTTGACGGAGCGCGAAAATATTCTACGCATGTTCCAGGGGAAGGAGCCGTGCTGGCTCCCCCTGAGTTCCAGAAGCATGTACAGCGTGGGGAAACTGATCACGGACATTGAGCGGCCCCACACCAAGGAGGGGTATGACTGGTTCGGCGTCCACTGGCTGCCGCAGAACGCCTTTGGGCGGGTGATCACCCATCCGGATGTGAGCCAGACCCCCATTGTCCAGGATATCACCAATTGGCGGGAGGAATTGAAATTTCCCGACATTGACGCCCTGGATTGGGACGCCTTCCAAAGAGATGTGAACGAGGACGCCAAGAACTTAAACGGGCGGCTGCCTTTCATCCGGTTGGAAAATGGCCTGTGGGAGCGCATGACCCTTCTGATGGGGTTTGAAAATGCCCTGGTGGCCCTTCTGCTTGAGCCGGACGCCTGCCGGGAGTACGCGGAAGCGATGGCCGACTTCAAGATCAAACTGCACGACAGGATGCTGGATCTGTATCCATATGACCTGGCCATCTATATGGAAGATCTGGGCAGCACCAAGGGGCCGCTCATGTCTCTGGAGACCTATCGCTCTATCTTCAAGGAGCCGGTTCGCAGGGTGTTGAGCCATATCAAGGCAAAGGGGCCCCACGTGGGCTTCCACAGTTGCGGCCGCATGGAGATGTTTGTGGAGGACATCATCGATATGGGCGCGGAAGTTCTCAATACCGTGCAGATCTGGAATGACCAGGCGGCGTTGAAGGAGCGATTTGGGAAACAGATCATATTTTATGGCGGCCTGAACAACCAGCAGATCACGGAGGCGCCCTATCCCGAGGAGAGCCAGATCCGCGCAGAAGTCCACCGCGTCGTGGACACGCTGGCCCATGGCGGCGGCCTGATCATCGAGATGCGAAACGCAAGCACAGCGCTCAATGGCGTAGATGTCTCCGCCATCCTCTATGACGAGTTCGAGCGGTATACCAAGGGCTTGTACCCGGAAAATCCGGAGGACTGACCCGCAGAAAATCCCCCACGGCACAGCGAGTGCGGATATACAGAGGCGCCCGGCCAGTGTTACTGGCCGGGCGCCTCTTCTCTTTCTTGT
>CALWOS010000263.1 GCA_944383185.1 uncultured Oscillospiraceae bacterium | reverse complement strand
CCTCCGGCTCCTGTTCCTCGCTGGAAGCGCCCACTGGTCCGGCGCTCTCCGTTGCCGGATCCTCTGGTGTGCGGAGGATGCCGATGGTCTCCGGCCGGCGGAGCTCCACCAGGAGGGGCACATGCTCCTGCCGCCGCCGGGTGACACCCAGGGCGATGAGGATCAGCGCGGCCACACAGGTGAGGGCGGCCAAAAGCTGGGAAAAGCGGATGGGCCCCAGCATCAGGCTGTCGGTACGCAGGCCCTCGATGAAAAAGCGGCCCAGGCCATACCAGGCCAGATACATGCAGAAACACTGGCCGTCAAAGGCGCGCTTGCGCTTTTTGCTCCACAGGTGCATCCAAAGGAAGCCTGCCAGGTTCCAGAGGCTTTCGTAGAGGAAGGTGGGGTGGACATAGATGGTTTCCTCTCCCGGCATGGTCAGGCCCATGCGGCAGAAGATGTCCGTTTCGCTGCCGAAAGCCTCCCGGTTGATGAAATTCCCCCAGCGGCCCACGGCCTGGCCGATCAGCAGCCCGAACGCGCCCACGTCCAGCATGGCGCAGATGCCGGAAAAGCCCATGCGCTTGACGCAGCCCACGATCACAAGACCGATGACTGCGCCGATGACTCCGCCGTAGATGGCAAGGCCGCCTTCCCAGATCTTGAAGATGTTCCAGAGATTTTCGCTGTAATGGGGGCCCCAGTCGAAGATGACGTAATAGGCCCGTGCGCCGACGATGCCCAGAGGTACGGCCAGCAGGAGCATGTCGATGATGTCATCGCCCTTGAGGCCGAATTCCGGGGCCCGGCGGCAGGCGTACCATACCGCCAGGAGGAAGCCGATGGCGATGATGAGGCCGTACCAGTAAAACCGGTGGCCGAACAGGGTGAAATATGTGGTGGGGCAGATGGAAAAGTCCCCCAGCATGGGGAAGGAAATGCTTGCCTCAGGCAGAGCGGTGGGCATGGCGGGAATACTCCTTTCTGGAGGGCGTTATGGGCGAAGGGGCTCGATCACGGACAGGGCGATGCGCTCCGGCTGGAGCCAGTCCAACAGGGCCTGCCGGACTTCCTCCGGGGTGATGTTCTCCAGCATTTCCGGCGCGTCCAGGGGGCAGTACCCGGCAAAGCCGGCTTCCGCCAGGGAGGTGCAAAGCCCGCCCAGCCGGTCCATGCTCCGGATGCAGTAGCCCAGCGTGGTGCGGCGGATCCGCTGGAAGGCCTCTGTGTCGATATCCCGGCGCAGCTCGGAAAGGGCCTCTTCCACAGCCGCAAGGACGCTGTGGGGATCCCGCCCCTCGCCGCCGGCAATGAGCATGGCGGCGCCGGCGGCGTAGTCCAGCTCCGCGGAAAAGTCCGTGTGGATGAGGTTTTTGGCGTACAGGCTGGTATAGAGAGGAGAGGACTCTCCCATCAGATAGCGCAAAGCCAGATCCCCGGTGAGAACCTGGCGGAGCCGGTCCGGTCCCGGTTTGGCGGGGGTGAGCTTGGCGCCGAAGAGGAACTGGGTGTTGCTCACCTCCATGGCGGCCTTGTGCCGGAAGGAGGCGGGCTTGCCCGGCTCCGCGCTGCCGTAGTCCCGGGCGGGGACTTCCCCCTTTCCCTTGGGCAACACCTGCTCCGCCAGAGCGCATACCGCCTCCGGCTCCACATCCCCCACGCAGCAAAGGCGCATGTTGGACGGGTGGTAAAAGACCTTGTGGCAGGCGTAGAGCACATCCGGCGTAATCTCCCGGATACTCTCCACCGTGCCGGCCACGCTGTCCCGGACGGGGTTCCTGGCGTAGAGGCATTTGAGGAGGTTATAGTAGAGGGCATAGTCCGGGCTGTCCTCGCACATGCGGATCTCCTGGCCGATGATGCCCTGCTCCTTTGCCACGCTCTCTTCCGTGAAATAGGGGGTGGAGACAAACTCCAGGAGCATCTTCAGGTTTTCCTGGAAGCCCTCCGTGCACTCGAAGTAATAGGCGGTCATGGCGCTGGAGGTGAAGGCGTTGGGGGAGGCGCCGTTGGCGGAGAGGACGCTCAGGGCGTTGCTGCCGTCGGGCATGTCGAACATCTTGTGCTCCAGGAAGTGGGCCACGCCCGCGGGCGTGTTGAGCCACTCCCCCTGGTAGCGGAAGCGCCGGTCCGCCCCCCCGTAATTGGTGGCAAACATGGCGTAGCTCTTTTGGAAGCCCTTTTTGGGAATCACCTGGATGGCGAGCCCATTGTCCAGGGTATGCGTATAGAGGGTTTCCCCCATGCGGGGGTAATACTTACTGACCATCGTCTGCCTCGTCCTCCTTGCCTTTCAGGAAGTATACCGCGTCGCAGGTAACCTGGCCCGCGATGCGGACAACCTGCTCCTTTGTGACCATCTCCGCCAGGGCGGCGAATTCCTCCGGCCCGTAGTCCAGGCCCAGAAGGTTTTGGGACAGGGTAAAGCTCTCCAGGGCCGCGGGGCTGTCGGCGATGGCCCGGTGGTCCGTGGCCACGGCCTTCCGGGCGGCGATGAGCTCCGCATCGGTGAGCTGCCCGTCCTGGAGGGCCCGCAGCTGGGCGAAGATCTCAGAAAGGGCGGCGTCGTACTTGTCAAACTCGATCCCGGAGGCCACCAGCAGTACCCCCTTGTGGAGGTCCAGGGCGGAGCTGGCGTAGTAGCACAGGCTCAGCTTTTCCCGGACGTTTTCAAAGAGCTTGCTGGTCACGGCGCCGCCGAAGGCGGCGTTAAAGACCCGCAGCGCCGGAAAATCCGGATCCTCCATGGCGTCTCCCAGGCGGAAGCCCATGCTCAGCTTGCCCTGGGTCACGTCCAGGCTCTCGGTGAAATACCGGGTGGTTTCCTCCACGGTGTTCATGCGGATGTCCGTGCCGATGTCAAAGTTGACCTCCCCACGGGGCAGGGTAGCCAGGGCGTCGCTGAGGGCGGCGGCCACCCGCTCCGGCGCAGCGCTGCCGCAGTAGAAAAGCTCCACAGGCGCCGTCTGAAGGAGTTCCCGGTAATAGCGGGTGAGTTTCTGATAGCCGATGCTCCCGACGGTTTCCTCGCTGCCCAGGACGGCCACGGCGTAATCCTCCCCGAAGCACATCTGTTCCGTCAGGCGGCGGTTGGCGTAGGCCTGCTTGTCGTTGATGAGGCTGCGGATGTCGTCCAGGAGCTTGCCCCGCTCGTTTTCCACATAGCTCTGGAGCAGCAGCCCGCCACGGGTAAAGGGTTGGAGCAGAAGCTGGCCCATAAGGCCCGTGATCTGCTCCAAAAGCCGTTCCCCTCCGGGCAGCCAGGCGTCATCCACAAAGTCCGCGTAAAAACCCAGGCACTGGACCTCCCCGCGTTTGCGGACCACGCTGTCCAGCCGGGCCCCGTAGAGCCGGTCCAGCTCCCGGGACAGCGCTTCCATGTCCGGGTACTGGCGACAGCCCCGGCGCAGCACCCGGGGCAACAGCGCCCCGAGAGAGGCGGTGTCCCGGTTGAGTTGGGTCAGTAGGTTCAGGCTCAGGCACGCGGTTTTGAACTTGTCTGTCTGGAGGCAGGTGAGGAACACGCCGGGCTTGAGTTCGGTGCGGATGGCTTCCATGGAGATCCCCCTGTCACGGCTCGCCCCGGGGCCGGAAGGCCCCGGGTGCGGCATGGTAGAAACATATTTGGTCTTTCCCTTTTCGGGAAAAGCAAAAACGCTGTATTTTCCTTATCTTACCACAGCTTCGGCCCCTTGCCAATGAAAGATTTGTGAACAAATGCCGGATTTTCCGGGAATTGCCTCACCAGGGCAGTCCCGCCTCCGGCATGGCCTCCCCGTCCAGGGCGGCGCCCCGGCGTGTGACGGTGAGTTCGTGGACGTTGCCGTCCGCACCCCTGAGCCGGGCGCTCCAGCTCTCCCAGCTCTCCGGCAGCCGGGGGCGGAGGCAGAGCTTTCCACCCCGGAGGCTCAGGCCCAGAAGCTGCTCCAGGCACACCCGCCAGTACCACCCGGCGGAGCCGGTATACCAGGTCCAGCCCGCCTGGCCCAGGTGCCCCGGCGCGGTGTACACGTCCGCGGCCAGGACATAGGGCTCCCCCTCATAGGCCGGCGTCTCCCGGCCCTTGGGCAGCAGGGAGAGGAGTATGGCCTCCCCGTCCTTTGTACGCCCCCGGAGCAGGCAGGCCATGGCAAGCCAGATGGCGGCGTGGGTGTACTGTCCGCCGTTTTCCCGGAAGCCGGGGCCATAGCTTTGGATATAGCCCGGGTCCGGCCCCACGCCGGAAAAAGGCGGGGTGAAGAGCTGTATGATGCTGTGGGGCCGGAGGAAGAGCTGCTCCACCGCCGCGTCCAGGGCCTGGCGCACATGTTCCGGGTCTGCCCCGGGACACAGGGCCGCAAAACTCTGGGAGAGGCTGTCCAGGCGGCAGGCGGGGCTTTCCGCGCCGCCTAGGGGGCTCCCGTCGGCAAAGCGGCCCCGGAGATACCACTGCCCATCCCAGGCGCCCTCCGCCGCCGCGGTGAGGGCTGCGGCCTCCTTGAGCTAACGCTGCCCGTCCTCCCCAGCCAGGGAGGCGAAGCCCCGGCATACCGCCGCGGCGAACCAGGTGAGCCAGACGCTCTCCCCGCCCACCCGGTCCATGC
>CALWOS010000262.1 GCA_944383185.1 uncultured Oscillospiraceae bacterium | reverse complement strand
TCGAGAGCCTGGGCGCGGACAGCTTTAATCCCCTGGCGGATCTGGATCTGTCCATGCTGGCGGCGATCCGCAGCGTTACCAGCCTGCCGATGGATATATACATGAGCATTGTGGACGCCATGGGCGGCCACCAGCGCTATGTGGAAGCAGATGAGATCGCCAGAGTCTGCGCGCCGGTGTATTTTAAGATCGAGCCCGGTCAAAGCGAGGGGAACCTCTATAACAGCTGGACCAACGACGCTACGCTCAATGAGCTCATCACCCGCAAGCTGACCTTCGCAGAGCTGTGCATGGAGTGGTGCAGCCGCAGCCCGTACCACTTGGTCTGCAATGACTATCGGGACGATCTCTCCATTCCGGTGGTGTAATGGACACTTGAAAGGAAAGGAGTAAAACGAACATGACATCGAGAGAAAGGATCTTATGTGCCCTGAACCTTCAGGGAGAGCCAGACTGCGTCCCGTTTTTTGATGCGGTGGATCGGGAAGTTCAGGATGCGGTGATGGGCGGCAAAGATTACGACTGCTTTGATTTTGCTCAAAAGGTCGGATTTGACGCCGTATTGGCAGATTTTCTCCCCCCTCTGATCGCCCGCTATGAAGAGAAAGACGGCCTGAATCTGTATGTGGATGGTCTGATTAAAGAAGAAAAGGATCTGGCGCTGCTGCAGCTGCCGGATCCGGAGGATCCGGCACTGTATGCGCCCGCAAAGGAAATCATCCGGCGCGCCCATGACCTGGGCTTGGCTGTCTGCTCCCGGATTCGGCTGGGGGCCTGCCCGGCGATGCTGAGCGTAGGCATGGAAGACTTCGCGTATATGCTCTATGATGACCGGGAGCTTTTTGAAACGATCATGGAGACCTATGCCACTTGGACGGCAAAGGTTGTCTCGCACCTCAATACTCTGGGTGTGGATTTCCTTTGGGCCTGTGACGACTTGGCGTTCAAGACCTCCACGCTGGTCTCCCCGGAGACTTTCCGCGAGGTGTTTCTCCCGAAAATGCGCATTGCTGCGGACGCCATCCGCCTGCCGTGGATCTTCCACAGCGATGGGAACCTGACACCTATCCTGGAAGATCTCCTCACCTTGGGTATGAACTGCCTCCATCCCATTGAGCCGGGCGCGATGGACATTGATTATATGAAAGAGACTTATGGGAAAAAGCTCTGCCTGATGGGCAATATCGACCTCCATTATACCTTGACCAGAGGTACGCCGGAAGAGACAGCAGAAGAAGTGAAACAGCGCCTGAGGACCATTGCCCCGGGCGGCGGCTACATTATGGCCAGTGCCAACAGCATTCCCAGCTATGTCAAACTGGAAAACTTCCAGGCTATGATCGACACAGTGCGGCAGTACCGGGCTTACCCGATACATATTTAAACCAAGTAGGTCACACACGAACAAAAGGGAGTAGGCTTGCAAATCAGAGGAAATGCAGAAAGGAAGGGTATGATCTATGTACAACATTATTGCCGCGATACTTCTCCTTGTGACCCTTGCCATTTTCGTGATCTATACCATCCGCGGCGGTAACACGATCGTTGGCATCATTATTCTGACCATCGTCTGGGCCATCATCGGCAGGGTGCCGTTTATGACGGTCCTCACGGACATTTTCCAAAAGGGCCCCGAAAACTACGGCTCCGCCGTATCCGTTGTCATTTTCGGTACATGGTTCGGACGGGTCCTGGTGGAAACCGGGATTGCCGGTTCCATCATCCGAAAGACCGTGGAGTTCGGCGGGGACAAGCTGCTGGCCACCTCCATTCTCCTGATCGTGGTGTCTTCCATCATCTTTGCCGGCTCTTTCGGCGTGGGTACTATGATCGCCATCGGCGTCATCGTGCTGCCGATCCTGTTTTCCCTGGGCGTTCCCAAACACATCGGCGTTGTGGCGTTTACCATGAGCTACGGCGCGGCTATGTTCATCAACGCGGTGATCTTCAACAACCTGCGCGTGGTGGCGGAAGGCTTTGCCAGTGCGGAATATAACGCTGAGTATCTCAAATTCGGCATTCCCGCCATGATCATCGAACTGCTGGTCGTTGTCGCGTTCCTGGTGGTAAAGCTCCGCAAGGGCAAGGTCCATACCTGGGCGGCGGTTGCCGAGCGGATGCCGGAGAAGAATACCCCCATGATTTCCTTCCTGACGCCGCTGTTGCCGGTGGTCCTGATCCTCATCGGCTGCCCCACCATCCCTGCATTCCTGGCATCCATGTTCTACGCGCTGCTGACCACCGGAAAGATCAAGTCCTACAAGGGCATGTGCGATGTGGTACAAAAGTCCCTGCATGAGGGCATCAGCGACATCGGCGGTGTGCTGGGCTTCCTGTACACGGTCGTAATGTTTGCCCCCATGGCCGAGATGAACGCCCCGATCTTCCAGGCGGTCCTGGGCGACATCCAGTTCAACAACCTGGTTGTGCTGGCGGTGGTCTTCACCATCATTGCGCCTCTGGCCCTTTTCCGCGGCCCCATCTTCCCCTGGGGCGCAGGCACGGCCGTCATTGCGATCCTCACCTCCATGAGCACGCTGCCCACCATGGCGCTGTTTGCCCTGGTCACCTGCACGACCCAGGCCATGGGCTCCTCCGCCGATCCCACCCAGTCCTGGAACGTCTGGGCTCTGGGCTACACCAAGGTGGAACTGAAACAATACGTCAAAACCAGCATTTTCTGGTGCTGGCTGGCAACTGCACTGACGATGATCTGGATGCTGATCGTCTATCTCCCCCAGTGCTGAGGCCCAGACTGCCCCGGTCCCCATGCTTTCATGGGGACCGGGGCGCCGGAACAGATAAACACTGCATGAAGAGAAAGGCAAGGGGTGAATGTTGAAGAAAGCATACAGAATGGGCATTGATGTAGGCGGAACGCACACCAAAGCCATTGCCCTGGATAATCAGACCCACGAAATCGTTGCAAAGGCGTCGGTAAAAACTACGCACGACCACCCGGATGGGGTTGCGGCGGGCGTAGTCGCTTCCTTTGAAAAATGCTTGAAGGTGGGGAACATCTCGCCGGATGACGTGGTTTTCATTGCGCACAGCACAACCCAGGCCACAAACGCGCTTTTGGAGGGCGACGTTGCCTCTGTAGGCGTTCTGGGCATGGGCAAGGGCTTTTTTGAAAACATTATGGCAAAAAAGCAGACCAACATTGGAGACGTGACCCTGACGACCGGGAAGAAGATCCATGTTGTGTCGGATTATCAGAAAGTGCCGCTCACCAAAGAGCGCGTGGCCCAGTCCATCGACGGGCTTTTGAGCCAGGGCGCGGGTGTGATTGTGGCCAGCAAGGCCTTTGGGGTAGACGATATGCAGGAAGAACTCCTGGTGCGTTCCGCCTGCATGGAGCGGGGGATCCCCTGCTCTATGGCCTCAGACATTACCAAGCTATATGGCCTGACCATCCGTACCCGGACCGCTGCCATTAACGCCAGCATTCTGCCCAAGATGCTTTCTACGGCGAACTCTACGGAGCAAAGCGTGCGCAATGCGGGAATTAAAGTCCCGCTGATGATCATGCGGGGCGACGCCGGCGTTATGGACATTGATGAGATGCGCAAGCGTCCTGTGCTGACGATGCTGTCCGGCCCTGCGGCCAGCGTGGTAGGCGCGCTGATGTACCTGCGCGCCTCCAACGGGATTTACTTTGAAGTGGGCGGAACCAGCGTGAACATCGGCGTGATCAAAAACGGCCGGCCGGCTGTGGATTATGCCACTGTGGGAAGCCACCGCACCTACATCAACTCTCTGGATGTACGGGTGCTGGGCGTCGCCGGCGGGAGCATGGTGCGCGCGGCCAACGGAAAGATTGTGGACGTCGGGCCTCGGAGCGCCCATATCGCCGGCTGTGAGTACGCCGCCTTCACGCCGCCGGAGGAAATTGAGGATCCCAAATTGGTTTTTGTCTCCCCCAAGCCCGGAGATCCCGGCGACTATGTGGCCATCGAGTTGAAAAACGGCAAGCGCATCGCCATCACCAACACTTGCGCTGCCAATATCCTGGGGCTGGTGGACGAGAAGTACTTTGCCCACGGCAACCGGGAGTCCTGCATGAAAGCCATCCGCCCCCTGGCGGAGTATTTGGGCTTGTCCGAGGAGGACACGGCCCGGGAGATCCTGAAAACAGCCAGCGACAAGATTTTGCCTGTGATCACAGAGCTGGCGGAAAAATATAAGCTGGATCGGGACCAGATGATGCTCATCGGCGTCGGCGGCGGCGCGGCGTCTTTGATTCCCTTTACCGCCCAGCGTATGGAATTGTCTTATGGCATCCCGGAAAATGCGGAGGTCATCTCCTCTATCGGCGTGGCCCTTGCCATGGTTCGGGATGTAGTAGAGCGCGTGATCCCGAACCCCACCGGGGAGGACATTGAGGCCATCAAGCAGGAGGCCCGGACCTTGGCGGTGAACAACGGCGCCCTGCCGGACACGGTAGAGGTCTATATCGAGATCGACGCCCTGAGTCAGAAAGTGACGGCCATTGCCCTGGGCTCTTCTGAGATCCATACCTCCGGCAGCGGCGGGCTGTGCGACGTGGACGAAGCCCGGGAGATTGCGGCCCAGTCCCTGAACGTGGAGTGCAGCGCAGTCCAGCTTTTGGGAAATACCGGGGGTTTGTACGTCTTTTCCGCAGAAAAGGGAAAAAAGACCCCGGTGCGCATTGTGGACAACAAGGGCTTTGTGAAGGTGCAGCACGGCAACGGCGCGGTGCGCCTTTCCACCTGCGGCCATCTGCGGGAGGACTTGGGAGAATTCTGGAAGGCCAACTGCGTATACCGGAACGACATCGTCATGCCGCCTGATATCTATGTCTGCCTGAAGAGCCGCCTGCTGGATTACTCCGGAATCCAGGATATCAACCAGCTGCTGATGGTGCTGGAGCCGGAACTGGCCGGGGAAGCGGCAGAGCAGGACCTCGTCATTGTTGGGGCAAAAAATGACTTGTAATCGGCCGGGATCCCAGGCCAGCTGGCTGTACCGGTTTTTCTTTCCCCGCCGCTTTGGCCGGGAGGAAAAACAGCCCCCTCCTGTGCCCCGGGAGGAATTGCAGGCCATCTTTGCCCAGCTGATGGAGTGGGACGCCGAAACCTGGGGGCACTATTACCTGTCCAAGGATCCTTTAAAATTCCGCGTGAGTCAATCGGAGGCCCGCGAAATCATTCAAAGCTCTCTGGCCTGTGCGAAAGACGTACATTCCTATGTAATGTCAATTTACGGAATCCGTCCCGCAGAGGCGCTGTGCCAAGCGCTGCAGATTCAGCTGGTGCGTGAGGAAGGGACGCAGGGCAACCATGCATATCTGGCGACATTTCAGGAAAAACCCCCGAAGGTCCGGCTTTTTACCCGGACGGCGGACAGCGCTGTCTGGCTGGTCCGGGAAGCCGGGCTGGGGGAAATTCTGGGTGTGGAGCTTTCCGATCTTGCGGAAGGCGGGGACAAGCTCAAGAGGGAGATCCATGAACTGATGATCGCCCATGAGCTGTTCCATTATTTTGAAACCTGTACCCCCGATATTTACACCCGACGGAAGCTGGTGACGCTTCCGTCTCTGGGCAGCAGGGAGAGGCGGTCCACGCTGGGCGCCGCTGGGGAAATCGCGGCTACCGCGTTTTCCCAACTGTATACCGGCAGCAGACTGTCCCCTGGGCTGGTGGAGATGCTGGTGCTGTGTATGAACGATCTGGACTACGTCCGCAGGATCTGCAACAATCACAGCGCTTGCGCGAAGGCATAGCAGAATATCAGGTTTTTTCATCTGCCAAAGATGATCTGATCAGCGTGCGGCCCATTTAGGCCGGCGCGAGGAAAACTTCATGCGCCCTGCTCTTGCCCATTTTCCCAAAATGCTCTGCGGCGTATCAAGTTAGCGAGAAAATGGAGGAACTACCGTGGAACAAGAACATGCTCCCAAGTATCCGGTGCAGACGCTGGAAAAGGCCCTGGAAATTTTAAGCCTCCTTTCTGGAAAAAGCAAAAACACCAAGGAAGGCGGCGGCTTTGGCATCAGCGAGATCAGCGCCAGCCTCAATATGGGGAAGAGTACCGTACACCGGATTCTGAATACACTGATGGAGTATCAGTATGTGGAACGGTGTGAAAACAGCACCCGCTACCGTTTGGGAATGGGTGTTTTTAAGGTCGGGAATGCAGCCCTGGCCCAGCACACCATTTCCCTGGCGGATTTCACGCCGCTGGATGAACTCTGTACGGCCTATAACGAAGCGGTAAACGTAGGCGTGCGCACCAAAAACAAAGTGACAATCATCTACAAATGCGAGGCGGAGATGACGCTGCAGGTAAAGCGGCAGATCGGAGAGACGGAGCCTCTGCACACCACGGCCATGGGAAAAGTACTTATCTGCGAACTCCCGGAGCAGCAGGTCCGGGAGCTGTTCGCCGCCACGGAAATGCGGCTGTACACCGCAAAGACCATCAGTTCCGTGGAGAGCTTGCTGCCCGTGCTGCAGCGGGTGCGGCAGCAGGGCTATGCCATGGATGAGGAGGAATACTGCCTGGGCCTCACCTGCCTTGCCTGCCCTGTCCGGGACTATTCGGGAAAGATCGTGGCGGCCATGAGCGTCAGCGGCCCCTCTGTACGCATGACCTTCAACAGGGTCGCTGCGTTGAAGGAAGATCTTCAAAAAGTCAGCATGAAGATTTCCAAACAACTGGGTTACAATCGGTGAAAGGATCGGGAAATGGATCGATATTTGGACGAGCAAGTTTTGGCGCTGGGCGAAAAGCTAACACAGCGCCTTGTTGCATTGGCAAGTTTCCCCACAGTATCCGGCAAGGAATATGATGCCCAGCAGTATATCTGCGAGCAGCTGAAAGCGCTGCAATGCGACCAGATCGACGTCTGGGATCCGGATATTGAAAGCATGCGCGGCCACGAGGCCTTTGTCTCCAGCCGGAACGACTTTGCGGGGAGCCCCAATGTGGTGGGGACCTGGAAAGGCAGCGGCGGCGGGCGCTCCCTGATTGTCAACGCCCACATTGACGTGGTGCCGCCCGGGGATGAGAGCGAATGGACGGTGCCGCCCTTCGCCGGCACGGTGCGGAACGGCCGGATCTTTGGCCGGGGCGTTTCCGACATGAAATGCGCCCATGCCGCGCTGCTCACCTGTGTAGAGGCGCTGCACAAGGCCGGAAGACGGCTCAGAGGAGACCTCATTTTTCAGTCGGTAATTGAGGAAGAGACGGGAGGCGCCGGCACGCTCTCCTGCGCCCTTCGTGGCTATCAGGCCGACGGGGCGCTGATCCCGGAGCCGGTGCATATGGCGCTCTGCCCGGCTCAGCAGGGCGTACTGTATTTCCGCGTTCACGTGACAGGCAAAGCCGGCCATGGCGGGGAGCGGTATTTGGGCGTCAGCGCCATTGAGAAGGCGGCTTTCGTCCTGGAGGCCCTGGGAGAGCTGGAGCGCCGCCGGGGAGAGGAGTGGAACCATCCCCTGTACCGGGAGGTGCCCATCCCCTTTACCATCAATGTGGGTACGATCCAGGGCGGCGCCTGGCCTTCCATGGTCCCCGAACATGTGGCCTTTGAGGGGAGAATGGGGGTTGCCCCTGGGGAAACGCTGCAGCAGGCGCGGTGCAGCATGGAGGATTTTCTTGCCGGGCTGGAGGAACGGGACCCCTGGTTCCGGGAGCACCCGCCCCAGGTGGAGTGGCTGCCCAACCGGCTGTATTCCGCCCAGATTCCCGAGGATCATCCCCTGGTGGACACCGCAAAGGCCGCCTTTGCGCAAGTGATGCAGTGGCAGCCTCAGATGGCCGGCACCGCCTTCGGAACAGACGCCAGCGTGCTGACGAACTTTGCCGGGACGCCGACCCTGGTCTTTGGGCCGGGAAGCGTTGCCCACTGCGCGGATGAGAGCATCGCCGTGGACACGCTGCTGGACTATACGCGTGTCATGGCGCAGCTGATCGCCGATTGGTGCGGGAGTGATTGAAATATGGAGAGACGGGATTTTTTCTGCGATTTTGACGTGAGCCAGTGGTGCGATTTTTCGCTGCCCCAGACCCTGGTGCCGGTGCGGCAGCGCTTTGAGAGCCGGCGCCTGGAAGATCCGGCGGCGGCGCTCTTGCAGCGTCTGGAGGAAGCGGGGGTGGAAAAGCTGCTCCGCCCCGGGATGCGTGTGGCTCTCACCGCGGGGAGCCGGGGCATCGCCAACATGCCGCTGCTGCTCCGCACTCTGGCCGGCTGGCTGAAGGCCAGACAGGCGCAGCCGTTTATCGTCCCGGCCATGGGCAGCCACGGCGGCGCCACAGCGGAGGGACAGCAGGCCCTCATTGAGAGCTACGGCATTACCCAGGAAGCCATAGGCTGCCCCATTGTCTCTTCCATGGAGACGGTGTGCCTGGGCACCAACTGCGCGGGGCGGCCGGTCTTTCTGGACAAGCACGCTTTTGCGGCGGACGGGATCATTGTGGTCAACCGCATCAAAGCCCACACGGATTTCAATGGCCCGGTGGAAAGCGGCCTGTGCAAGATGCTGGCCATCGGCCTGGGGAAAAACCGGGGAGCCAGGGAGATCCACGCCCTGGGCTCGGAGAACTTTGCCCGGATGATCCCGTCCATCGGTCAGTTTATCCTGGATCGGGCCCCCGTCCTGTTCGGCGTGGGCATCCTAGAGAACGCCTATGACGAGACGGCCCTGGTGGAAGTGGTCCGCCGGGAGGGCTTTGTGGAGACGGAGAAAAAACTCCTGGCCACGGCAAAGGCCTGGATGAGCAGTATTCGGATCGAGGAGTTTGATGTCCTGGTCATCGAGGAAATCGGCAAGGACATCAGCGGCACGGGGATGGATCCCAATATTACTGGCCGCTCCCTCAACCAGGAGCAGGGGTTCCAAGGGCCAAGCTACCAGCGCATGGCGCTTTTGGGCCTTTCCCGGCATTCCGGCGGGAATGCCAACGGCTTCGGCGCGGCGGATTTCGTGACCCGGGCCCTGGTAGAAGGGGTGGATTACCGGCAGGTATACACCAACATCCTCACATCCACCATTGTCATGTCCGGGAAGACGCCGGCAGTGATGCCCGATGAGCGCAGCGCCCTGTGTGCCGCCATTGCCACCTGCAACCGTATCGACAAAAACAAGGCCCGAATCGTGTTTGTGCGCAATACCCTGGAGCTGGGGAAGATCCTGGTCACGGAGAACCTGGTGGAGCCCTACCGGGAAAAGGGCGTGATTGAGCGGCTGGAACCGCTGCCGGGACCGCTGTTTAACGCGGACGGGCGCTTTTTGCAGCGGCCATCCCTGCTATATTCCTAAAGTGGGAGGCGATGATCATGCTGAGAAGCCAAATGATTCGGAAACTGGGTCCAGAGGTGGATCCCATCCTGGTGGGCGCCGGGGCGGCGCCGGAAGACCTGGACAAAGTCCAGATCCTGATCGAGACGACCCACGGGGACAGCCATCCCGGCAGCCGGCATCTGATGCAGCTGGCAGAACAGGCCAAATGCGCCGTCTATGCCGCCCAGGGACGCCCGTCGGTCTATACGGTGACGGACATCTGCGACGGCGTGGCCACGGGCCACGAGGGGATGCACTACTCCCTGGCCTCCCGGAATGTGATCGCCGCCATGGCGGAGATCCATGCCAGCGCCGCGCCTTTTGACGGGATGGTGGCCGTCTCCACCTGTGATAAGGCCATTCCCGCCCATCTCATGGCCATAGCCCGGCTGAATCTTCCGGCTGTACACGTCTGCGGCGGTTCCATGGCCCCGGGGCCGGACGGCATGTCGGCAGAAAAGTGCTATGAGACCAACGCCCTGGTACGGGCCGGAGAGATGACGGAAGCGGAGGAATGGTACTATAAGTGCAGCGCCTGCCCCTCCTGCGGGGCCTGTCAATATATCGGCACGGCCAGCACCATGCAGATCATGAGCGAGGCCCTGGGTCTGGCGCTGCCGGGGAGCGCGCTGGTCCCGGCGCTTTCCTCCCATCAGATGCAGTTTGCCGCCCAGGCCGGAAAGCGGGCGGTGGAGCTGGTGAAGCAGGGGCTGCGCCCCCGGGATATCCTGACAAAGGAGGCCTTTGAAAACGCCATCATGATCCACTCCGCCGTGGCAGGCTCTACCAATGCCGTGCTGCATCTGCCGGCCATCGCCGCAGAGGCGGGCGTGGCGTTGGGGCTGGAGGAATTTGACCGCCTCCACCGGGAAGTGCCTGTGCTCTGCGGAATGAAAACGGCGGGGCGCTGGCCGACCCAGATGTTCTGGTATGCCGGCGGCGTGCCGCGGATCATGCGGGAACTGCGGGAGCTGCTCCACCTGGACGTGATGACCGTGACCGGCCATACCCTGGGCGAGAATCTGGAGATTCTGGAACGGCAGGGATTTTTCCGGCGCAGCGAGGAATACATGCGCAACTACCGCCTGCGCCCTGAGGACGTGATCCAGACGATGGCCTCGCCTTACGAAAGCTGTGGCGGACTGGCCGTCCTGCACGGCAACATCGCGCCGGAGGGCGCTGTGGTCAAGCATGCCGCGCTGGACAAGAAAATGTTCCACTTCACAGGAAAAGCGGTGGTTTTCGACAATGAGGCGGACACGGTCTCCGCCATTCTGGACGGCGCAGTGCAGCCGGGCAGCGTGATCGTGCTGCGCAATGTGGGGATCCTGGGCGCCGGTATGCCGGAGATGCTCAAGGCTACCGAAGCCCTCTGGAACCGGCCGGAGCTCTGCGCCTCCGTGGCACTGGTCACCGACGGGCGGTTTTCCGGCGCCACCAGGGGGCCGGCTGTGGGCCATGTGATGCCGGAAGCCGCCAAGGGCGGGCCCATCGCCTTTATCCGGGACGGCGACTGGATCGAGATCCATATCGCAGAGAGGAGCATCCGCCTTGTGGGCGCCGGGGAGAAGTCTTTCACGCCCCAGGAGGCGGAGGCAGAGCTTGCCCGCCGGAAAGAGGGGTGGACCCCGCCGGTGATCCGGAGGCGGGGCGCGCTGGCTTACCTGGCGGAGTGATTCCCCAGCGAGAAAATGCCGCGGAACAGAATATAATCCATACGGCACCCAACTGAATTGGAACAGTATCTTGGCATGTTTTGGCCCTGAAGGAGATAGATGCTTCATACTGCGGCAGAATCTGAAAAATGATACCACCTGCTCTGGCATTGCCGGAGCAGGTGGTATTTTAAATCATCGAAAATTGTATTTGCTGCTGTACAGATTAAGATCATTGGCCTGACAGTACTGGAGGTAAGCCTGAGGCGTGTTGAGATTCCACAAAATCTGCCTCAGATCCCACTGAGGAAACACTGTCTCCGAAATCTCTCGGACTGATATCTGACACAGCACCTGCATCAGGGAATTTTGTCCGGAACGGAGGTGTCGGGCAACGCATTCCAGACAACTTCTGTGATATACAGCGAACAACGGCTCTAAAAACCCGTTTTTCCGCCGGATGACACAAGCGCTGCAGCCACCGATCTGCGCCAGAAGTTCCTGGGCTAGAGCAGGACTGCCGTTGGGCATGTCCGTTCCGGTGAGGAGGATATAGTCTGCATCGGTGTCTTGAAACGCCGAATAGATTCCGTTGATGGGGCCACAACCCGGGTAGTGGTCCACTAACTCGGGAAATCCGCCATTTGGAAAGCGCCCAGACCGATCCACAGAAAAAGCCACTGGGCCTAATACGGTGAACCGTCGGGCCAGAGCCAGGGACATGGCGCCGTCTTCCGTTTCCAGCAGCGCTTTATCCCGGCCCATGCGGCGGCTCTGACCGCCGGTGAGTATCACGGTCATCACCGGTGCTGCATCCTTTCTTTGGAATATCTTCTCAAAAAGAGAAAACCACTGACTTTACAGATGATTCACTGCGCGCAACATGATGGTAATCGAGTTTTCCTTTTCCAAACGAGCAAACTCTTCTTCTGAAACGCAGGTGAGGGCGCCAAAGGCGCAGGCCCGCACACAAGATGGCAGCATGCCGTTCTCAATGCGGACATAACAACCGTCGCACTTGACCATTTTCCCATCCCTGGTGCTGAAACGGGGGATACCGAAAGGGCAAGCCATGGCACAGCTGTGGCAGCCGATGCACTTGCTCCGGTCGTAAACCGTCATGCCAGTTTCCGGATTTTTCTGCAGGCAACCGGTAGGACAGCCTGCCACACAGGGGGCGTCGGCACAGTGCCGGCAGGAGATGGACATGTAAGTACAGTTCCCAGGTTCTCCCTTCGGATCCTCGTATTCCTTCACCCAGCGAAACGGCCTGCCCCCAGCGGCGAGGTCTACGTCGTTCTGATCCATGCACCCCATCATGCATGCGCCGCAACTGCAGCACTTGGAGGGGTCAAAAAGAACATAATGCTTCACGGGGTACGCCTCCTAAATCTTTTTGAAGTTGCATCGTGTAGACTTATAGCCGGGGAAGCCGGAATAGGGATCCAGATGCGTGGGGCTTGTCAGGATGTTGGCGTTGGCCTGGGACATACCATGGATAAAGTGAACATTCCCTGCGTGCACCTTCTCAGTGAGATTGGCCTTGACCTCTAAGCGCCCGTTGGGAGACTCCAGAGCGATCTTGTCTCCTTGCTTCACCCCACGCGCTGCGGCGTCTTCCGGGTTGACATCTGCCATAGGTTCCGGACGCATATAGTGGGCCCACGGCACCTCGTGGAAACGGGAATGGATAGTATTTGGCAGCCTGGTGCCGGTGGTCAGGCAAAGGGGATAGGTTTTGGCATAGGCCGGATCATCATCATCGTCAAAGCAGTCACGATAGGTGGTCAGAGGATTCAGTCCGTGGGACTTGCTGTATTTTTCAATGAGCTGAGACTTGAACTCAAATTTTCCTGAGGGGGTATTGTAGCCTTGTTTGAGAAGTGTTCCAGGGATATAGGGCTTTGCCGCGGGGACCCGGATGGGCACGTCGCTGCGGCGCAGCTCCTCCATATCCAGCCCGGAGCCCTCGATGATCCACTCGATGCAGGCCTCGTAGCCCTTCTCCAGGAGCTCATCGTGGATGCCCAGGTAGGGCATGAGTCCGATGAGGATGTCCACGTCCGAGCGGGAGTCATACAGCGGCGGGATCACGGGCTTGGTCAGCATGGCCCAGCCGCCGGGGTAGACCTTGAACTCGCCCCGCTCGAAAGAGGAGCAGGCGGGCAGCACCACGTCGGCGTAGCGGGTGGCGTCGGTCATGAACAGGTCCGTGTCCACAAAGAAGTCCAGCTTCATCAGCGCCTCGATGGTCTGCTGGGTGCCGGGGAGCATCTTGTGGTTGAAGCCCAGGGCAAACAGGGCCTTCACCGGGTAGGGCGTGCCCTCGATGATCTGCCGCCGGAGGTCCACGGACTGGAACTCATCCACCAGCTCGTCCCAGAGGGGGAATTTCCCCGCGCCGATGTGGGGGTAATCCGGCTTGTTGGCGCAGGAGAACTCGTGCTCCCGGGTCTGGAAGCCCGCGGCACGGAGGTTGTAGCTGTCCTCCATGGGCAGGGCGCCACCCTCACGGTCAAAGTTGCCGGTGAGGGCGTTGAGCATGGCGATGGCCCGGTAGTTCTGGAAGCCGTTGATATGGTGGGCCACAGTGGAGCAGGACTCATTGATGCAGGCGGGGCCGTTGGTGGCGTAGAGCTTGGTGGCCTCATAAATGAGGGAGGCGGGCACGCCGGTGATGCGGCTGACCTTGTCCAGGTCCCACTGGCGCACATAGGCCTTGTACTCCTCGTATCCGTAGGTGTGATCCCGGAGAAAGGCGTCATCCGTCCAGCCGTTGTCGATGATGAGCTTGGCCATGCCCAGGGCCAGGGCGCCGTCTGTTCCGGTCTTGAGCTGGAGGTGGATGTCTGCCAGCTGCTTTACTGCCGGGGTGATCTTGGGATCAACGATGATGACTTTGCCGCCCCGTTCCTTAAGCGCTTTGACACCGGGAACGCTGGCGTGGGCGGAATAGAACCCACCGTAGGCCCAGCCCAGAAAGGTGTTGGCGTGGGCCATGTCCGGCTTGAAGGGAATGCCCACGGTGCACCGGCAGGCCATGACGCCGGAGTTGTTGCACACGCTGTCGTCCGTGCCGAAGTTCACGGAGCCGAAGTCATAGACCCAGCGGTGGAAAATGGGGCGGTACCACTTGGCGTAACCCGAGTAGAATGCCACACTGTGGGGGCTGTATTCTTTTTTGATCCGGTTGAGGTTGTCGCCGATGATCTGAAATGCCTCGTCCCAGGAGATGGGCGTCAGGTTGCCCGGCTCCCCCTTGGGGCCGATGCGCTTCATGGGGGTGCGGATGCGGTCCTCCCGGTAGATGTAGGCCCGGTTGCACTGGCCCTTGGTGCAGAGGTTGCCCTTGTTGTAGGGGTGCTCCTTGGTGCCCTCCACCTTGATGACCCTGCCGTCTTTCACATAGGCGTCGATGCCGCAGTGGTGGACCGGCGCGCAGATGTCGCAGATGGTCTTTTTCACCTGGATGCCGGTGTCCTCCCCGGGGATCTTGGCTTTGATTTTTTGCTCAAGCGTCGTCATGGCAGTCTCCTTCTATCTTGGTAATGATTTCTTCCGGCAGCCCCGCCTCCCGCAGCGCGAGGATCGTATCCAGCCCCAGCTGGCTTTCGGGCGTTGTGATGCGCTTGAGCAGCGCCGCTTTCAGCGGGCCGGACATGAGGGTGTTCTCCAGAATGTTGACACAGGCGAGCTTTCCGTCCCGGAGGATCAGGTCGATCTGCCAGCCCTCAGGAGCGCGGTAGTGGATGCGCTCGCCCTCTGCCCGGTTGTCGCCCAGGCCGATGAAATCCATATCCAGGAAATGGGTGATATTATGGATGAAGTTGCCCTGGTATTCGTCGGGATACCCGGCAATGTTCCGTCCGGCCAGGTCCCCCTGGACGGCGGCATTGGCCCACAGGTTCACCGGCATGTACTGCCCCAGGACCAGCTCCTCCGCCTCGCAGCAGTCCCCGGCGGCATAGATGTGGGGCACACTGGTGCGCATGTGCCGGTCCACCCGGATGCCCCGGCCCAGCTCCACCTCGTCCTTGTCCACATAGTCCACCGTGGGCCGCACGCCCAGGCACAGGGCCACGATATCGCTTTTGACCTCGCTCCCGTCGGTAAAGACGGAAACGATGCCGTCCGGCTCCTCCCGCATGGAGGCGATGCCCCGGCCGAACAGCAGCTTCACGCCCTTTTCCTCCAGGCGGCGGTGGATCTCCTCCGCCACTTCCGGCAGCGTGGCTGTGGGGAAGATCCGGGGGGCCATATCCGCCAGAATGGAGGGGACGCCGTGGGCGTACAGGGCTTCCACCACCTTGATGCCCACCCAGGAAGCGCCGATCACCAGGGCCGAGCGGATGCCGCCGCGGATGGCCTCCAGCAGACGGTCGGCGTCCTGTACGGTGCGCATCACAAGGACGCCTTTTTCCGGCTTTCCGGGGATAGGCGGCACGAGAGGATGGGACCCCGCCGCCAGCACGATGTCGTCATACCGGCGTTCCGTGCCGTCCGGCAGGACCACCGTGCGCTCCCGGGCCTTTACATGGCGCACCGGCGTATCCTCATAGAGGCGGATGCCCAGCTCCCGGATGATATCCTCCTTTTTCCCCAAGGGAAAAACGCCGTCCCGGCCGATCTTTCCGGCGACGTAATATGTGGTCAGCATAGGGTTTTCCGGCGCGTCGGAGGTGTTGGAATAGACGTCGATCTGCGCGTCCGGACAGCACTCCCGCAGGGTCTTTGCCGCATGATAGCCGGCGCAGCCAAAACCAATGACTGCATAATTGCTCACAGGCTGTTCACTCCTTGCCTAAACATTTCATTCTCCTGCCTGCGGCGCGGGGCCGCAGGCAGGAGAAATACGGTCACTTGTGCAGGATGTCGGAGATGGCGGCGATGTCCTCCACCTGTTCGATGTTGCACAGCAGCTCCACGGCCCGCTCGATCTTCTTGGGATCGTCTATGGCAAAGCCGGCCTGGAGGCGGAAGCGGTCGCTGAACTCCTCCCGGGTCATCATGTTGCTGGGATGGCCGGGATGGCAGTCCATGGACTCGGAGAGCACACGTCCGTCCGTGGTGGTGATGGTGATGGTCTTCCGGGGGTGGGACCCGGCCTTGAACAGGGCGAAGGATTCCTCCAGCTGGTGGGGCTTCCCAGTGCCGCCCCGGACCTTTTTGGCCACTTCCAGGACCCTGGGGTCTTTCAGCCGTTCGTCGGAATACCACTGGGGCCCGGGGTTGGGGTCACAGACCACGGAGGCCAGGGCAAAGGGCACGCTGAACTGGGCCTGGGTAATGGAGGAGTAGCCGTCCTCCCGGATGGTCATGCGGCCCTGGGTGGGGGGATCAATGACAATCTCCTGGATGTCCTCCGGCTTCAGGTTGTTCTTGGTCACCAGATTGTAGGTGATCTCCAGCGGCGTCTGCACCCACATGTTGGCCGGGAAATGCTTGCACAGGGTGGTCATGATGTAATACTTCTCGCCCAGCTCCTTGGTGTACCACTCGGGGTGGGGATCGCTGGTGAGGTGATAGTGATAGCTGTATGGATCGTCCAAAGCCTCCATGAAGTTCTCCACGCCGCTTTTGGCAACCAACGCTGCCATCACGCCATCCTTGGCCCGGAACCCATGCTCATAATGATACCCATCGGACATGGTAGAGTGGTGCAGCACGCTGGGGATGGGATTACATACGGCGGAGAAGCCGAACGCTTGATTGATCTGATCCTCAGTCAAGTCCAGCAGCTTGGCCGCCGGTGTGCTGCAGGCGAAGATCTGCCAAGTAGTCAGGCCCCAGCCTTTGAAGTAGTCCCAGCCGCTAGGAGGCTGCACTGCCATGGCTACTCGGGTGTAGACCTCATAGCCGGCAACGATGGCTTCAATGAGCTCCTTTCCACTCTTGTGCTGGTCCTCTGCCACGGCCCAGGCCACAGGGATCACGCCCGCTGCCGGGTGGCCGGTCCAGGCGCAGTCCTCCCAGTCCAGCATGTCGCACAGAGCGCCGTTGACAAAGGCGGCGTTGGCCATGCTGACCTTCGTGCCGTCGATCCACAGGGTGGAGTTTCCGCCGGGGCCGCCGTTGCAGAGCTTGCCCAGCTCGATGGCCCGGCGGGACATGTCCGTGGCGCTGGCGGCCAGGGAAGCTGCCAGTGCGTGCATGTTGATCATTTTGGCCCGCTCCACCACCTCGGCGGGCAGGTCCTCAAATTTCAGGTTTTTGGTATAGGCTGCAAGGCGCGCCGTTGCGTCGCCCTGGAGCTTGTTCATGCTGAATCCCATTGTGTTCCTCCTTCTTTCCGAAACTCAAAACAGCGGGCCGATGGCGGACATGTCCTCCACATTTTCCAGATCCAGAATGAAGTCCATGAGCTTCTTTGCCTTTTCCTCCGGCATGACGAAGGTGGCGTTGTTCATAAAGAGGTCGCAGAACTCCTGACGGGTGAGCATATTGTCCGGATGTCCCTTCTGCTTGGAGAAGGTGCGCTCGTACACCTTGCCGTCGTTCATGGTGATGGTCACATGCTTCACCGGGAAGTCCCCGTTCTGGAACTTCACGAAGGAGCCCTGAAGGGTGTCCTCCGGGCTGGGGCCGGCTTTGATCTTCCGGGCCAGGGTGATGATGCGGGGGTCGGTGAACAGCTCGCGCTCGTACCAGTTGGGACCCGGGCGGTCGCAGTAGAGCATGGAGGCGATGCAGAAAGGCATGCTGAACTGGGCGTCCATCAGGGAGGAGAAGCCCTCCTCATAGAACTGCATCCGGTACTGGGTGGGCGGATCGATGATGATCTCGGCGATCTCGCCGGGGTCGATGCCGTATTCCTTGGCCATGTCGTGGACGATCTCGATGGGGGTCTGGATCCACATGTTGGCGGGCCAGTGCTTCACCAGGATGCGCATCATCAGGAACTTGTCCAGATCCTTGGTGAGCCAGTAGCGCTTCTCCTCGGAGGTGAGCTGCTCGCTGTAGGCATAGGGAACGTCCAAACCATCTGTCAGATTGTCAAATCCTTCTTTGACGCTTAGACAGCCCAGAATGCCGCTTTGCGCTGTTTGGCCATGCTGGTAGTGATAAAAGTTGGACATAGTGGCCTGCATCAGATTGCTGGCGATGGGAGTATAGATGCAGGCGGTGCCGAAGGCCTGATTCATCTGGTAGGCGTCAAAACCCAGAAGCTTGGCAGCGGGGACGGTGGAGGCAAAAACTTGCCAGGACACCAGGCCCCAGCCCTTGCCGTGGTCAAAGTCAGCCGGTGGCTGAACTGACATAGCTACCCGGGTGTACGCCTCATAGCCTGTGACCACAGCAGCCAGATAGTCCTTGCCGCTCTTATGAAGATCCTCCGCCATGGCTACCGCCGTGGGGATTACGCCTGCTGATGGGTGCCCGGTCCAGGAGCAGTCCTCCCAGTCCAGGATGTCCGCCATAGTGCCGTTGGCAAACACAGCGGAAGCAGGGCTGAGTTTTTTCCCACCAAGCCAGACCGTGGCGCTGCCGCCCTCGCCGCCATTGATGGCGCAGGCCGTGTTCACAGCCGCTTGGGCCTGAGGGACTTTGCCGGAAGCCAGGGAGACACCGATGGTATGCAGCGTCAACATTTTGGCACGCTCCAGGACCTCTGCAGGGATTTTGTCGTAACTGAGCCCCACGGCATATTCACAGAGCTTTTTGGTATATTCTGTTTTGTTGTTAAAAAAGACTTTTTTTGCCATAGTTTAAGAAAGCCTCCTTAAAAGTTTTTGTCTCCCGCTGGGAAGACCCGGCGGGAGACAGGGCCTACATCATGGTATTTGGCAGGAAAAGCACAATCTCCGGGAAGAATGCAATTGCCAGGGTAAACGCCATAATAATGATGATAAACGGCACTATGGAGCGGGACACAAAGCCAAAAGACTTATTTGCCACGCGCATGGTTACAAACAAATTTGTCCCGAAGGGCGGACTGATATAGCCCACCTGAGAACAAAGCACCGCCAGGATGCCGAAGAAAATCAAGTCAATATTGTATTCCCGCAGCACAGGCACCAGAATAGGCGCCAGCACCACGATGAGGGAAATAGTGTCTACAAAGCAGCCTGCGATAAATAGGAAGACCAGTACCATAACCAAAAGCATTTCCGGACTGGTTACAAAGCTCTCAATGAAAGCAACCACCATGTCGGGAATACGGTTCATAGTAATAAAGTAACTCAGGATGCTGGCAGCGCCAATAATGGCGAGCAGCGTGGCGCTGGTTACCAGAGAGTCAAAGAACTGCTTTGCGAAGTCCTTGAAACGAACGGTTTTATAAATGAAGGTTTCGATGAGCATGACGTAAATCACGGAGATAGCCGCCGCCTCAGTGGGCGTGGCCCAGCCCGTATAGATGGATCCCAGCACAATCACGGGGAACAAAATTGCTGGAATGGCGCCGATGATAATCTTCTTGCGCTCAGCGGTGGAGAAGGTCATGGGAGAACCGCATTTGTGCCGTCTACAGTACACATACACATAAATTGCCCAGGCTATGGCCAGCAGCACGCCAGGGACAAAGCCAGCCATGAACATGCGGCCGACAGAACACTCCATGGCCACGCAGAACATTACCATGGGGGCGCTGGGCGGAATCAAAATTCCAAGAGAACCTCCGGAGCATATGGAGCCAACGGTGAGTTTTTCCGGATAATCCGTATCCTTTAGAGACGGGATGATGATGGCGCCGACCGCTACCACAGTGGCCATGGCTGAGCCGCTGATAGCGGCGAAAAACGCGCAGGCGAAGATTCCTGCGATGACAGCGCCGCCGCGCATGCGACCGAAGATCAGACACATGGCTTTGACGAGATATTCCGAAGTCTTGCCACGGGAGGCCAGTGTGCCCGCCACAATGAAAAAGGGGATTGCAAGCAGGGTTTGCTGATTCACGCCGTTATAAAACTGCTGTGGAATTACCATGAGGTTGGCGCCGGAATAGAACGCAAGGCCTGTTATGCTGGTTCCCAGCAGTACGCCGAAAATTGGCACTCCCAAAAGGAGCAGGATCCAAAAGATCGCAAAAACTAGCATGCTCCGCCCTCCTCTATCTGCTCCGGCGCGTCTGGAAGCTTCCGAGGATCCTTACCAAAGAAATCCAGGATATCGAATACTACGTTGCAGGCACAGCGTATTGCGCCGCCGGTAAAACCGATGGGCACGAACAACCAGAAGACCCAGAGCTTCAAAGGGATTGTCGTCAAGTCCGCTCCGGTCCGAATGGTCCGTGCCTCCTGCTGAATAGCCAGGATGGCCCCCCAAATCATAAGTACGGCAAAGATTACGTCCGCCACAAGAACAATCGCCTTGCGCCCATTCCCCTTAAAAAGGGACTGGACGGAATCCATTTTGGGGTGAGACCCATCCGAAATTGCGATGCTCATACCCAAGCATATAGTGATCAGCATGATAAAGCGTGATAATTCGTCTACCCAGTTGAGATTAATCGCAAACAGTTTACGCAGAACCACGTTAACGACAGTTGACGCTGTCGCGAAAAAGAAAATAATGAATACGAACCAGATTTCCGCTTTTGTCAAAATCTGATAGGCTTTTTTTAATGCTTTCATTCTGTTCCTCCTTATCGGCCAGCTGAAAATGCCCATAACCTGCACACAGTGAACAAGAGTGCGTACATTATGGATATCCGGGTCAGCAGATACCCCAGTTGACCCGGATATCTGTTACCATGCAGGTTTGCTCAAGGCATTTCCATGCCGTGGACGGAACGCCGTCAGATCAGGCGTTTTCCGCGCTCTCCACATTTTCCGCGTTCATCTGCGCTGCAAATTCCGTGATCCAGCTGTAGAAATCCTCGCCAATGATGGGAGCATACTTCTCATACACGGGCTGTACGGCATCTACCCAGGCCTGACGCTCTTCGGGAGTCAGAACAACGTTTATCATATTATAGGGATCGTTCTGCACAGCTTCGCTGTCCTCAACCCAGTGATCATAACTGAAGTCATCTGCCCAGCTCAGGTTTTCCGCTGCAGCGGCGGAAATGGCAACCTGGGTGTCAGGTGTGAGACTGTTCCATTTGTCTGTGGAAATCAGTGTCATCTGCGCATGATAGATGTAATCCAGCTGAATGTTGTAGTCACACACCTCATAGAAGGCCATATCTATGCTGGGCTCATTGCCGCCGTCTACGCCGTCAACCGTGTGCTGCTGAATAGCGGTATAGCACTCGCCCCAGCTGATGACGGTGGTGTTCAGATTCCAGGCAGAATAAATGTCTGTAAAAATCTCGCCGGCCATAACGCGAATCACCTGACCAGAACAATCGGCAGGGGTATGGAACTCATCATTGCCGGTGATGGTACGGGGGCAGATGTAGGACACACCCAAGTAGTGCAGGCCATAGGGTTCCAGGACTTCGTTGATCTTGGCGGTGTATTCCTCGCTGGTGATTGCGGCACGGGCCGCATTAAAGTTGTCATAAAGGAATGGCAGACAGAGTGCGTTCATCTCCGGAACAGCAGTCGCCACCACGTTTGGGGAAACATTGGCCATGTCCACAGTGCCGCTGAGCAGTCCCTCCAGCATCATATCTTCCTGGCCCAGAGTTGCGCCGGGAAACACTTCCACCTGGACACTGCCGCCGGTTTTCTCCTCGATCAGGCCGGCAAGGCGTTCGGCGGACTCTGCGTCACCAGAAGCAGCCGCCGGAGTCAGACCCCAATTCAGAGTGATCTCATCAAACTCACCTGCCGGAACTTCCGTGGAGGGCTCGCCGGTGGCGGGAGCCTCTGAGGCGGGGGCCTCTGAAGACGGCGCCTGAGTCTGCTCGCCGCCGCCGCAGGCGGCCAGGGCGAGGAGCATTACGGTCGCAAGAATGATCGCTACGATTTTTTTCATGATATCTCTCCTCCTTTGTTTTTTGTGTTCCCGGATCACTTTGCCGATTCCAGGAATGCGTTTATTTCTTCCGGAGTATTTCCGGGAACACCTAATTTATCCATGGTGATGCCCGTGGACGCATAGTCCTCGCCGTTGATGCCGGAGGCGATGGTCACCAGAGCGCGCAGCACCGGCATCTCGATCCCGAGCCGGTCCGCCAGGGAAAGGATCAGACAGTCGCCGCAGCTGGCGTCCTCCGCGATATAGCGGTGCCGGGCGGAATCCGGACCTTCCAGGGCGCGGAAGTCATCCAGCTCCGGATACCTGCCATAGTCCATCACATGCTCCATATGCGTGGAGTGTATGACCATTTGGTAGCCCATCCGGTCCATGACCGCCTTTTTCTCTCCCTCCACCAGCTTGATGCAGCGGATCACCGCCGGACTCAGCCCGGCGTTGTAAAGGCCGAAATGCTTGTTCTTTTCCGCATTGGCCAGGTTCAGCAGGGAGCCTGCCAGATGCACCACCACATTGGGGGCGTTCAACGCAGTTTCAAAAACATTTTTTCCGGCTTTACAGGGCATTAAACGTCCAACAGTTTCCACCAGCTTTGGCGTGTCAGAAGCAGGGAACGCCGCAACCAACTTCTCCGAGAGCTTTGCCGCGATCACCGCCTCATGTGAGCCAATCATGCGGCAGGGGAAGATATTTCCCATCATCTCACCAACCACCGCCGGATGATCCATTCCGAGATGATGGCGCAAGAAAATCGAGGCAAAATTTCCCGCAGAAAATATTACCGTTTGACCTGCTCGAAGCAATCTTTGGAGCTTTTCCATAAGTGCCTGATGACGCCAGGCAACCAGAGAAATCAAGATGATTTCCACCCCGGTGACCGCTTCGACAAGATCATCTGTGATCTGTGCTATGTGGGCGTCTCCTGTAAGGTCCTGGCCGGTAACGTGTATAACATCCCCGTTTTTGCGTATCCCGTCTATGTGTTCATGCCAGTAGGACTTTTCCTCATAAAGTGTCACATCAAAGCCTCGCAGCGCAAAGGCCGCCGCCATAATACACCCCGTGTTTCCTCCCCCGAGAACAGCAATTTTTGCAGCCACTTCTTTTCACCCATTTCCTATATGCATTGTGTGTTGGCTCACAGCTTGTGGGCTGTTTCACCAGTAATATTTTAAAATACAGCTGTTATTTTGTTAAATATCCATAAGTAATTGGGAGCATCATGCTATTCCAAAATGGTATAAGTGCAAAAAAAACGAAACGGGAATGCCTAAATTTCTCTTTTTGTTATTTTTTCGGCAAATATTCCAAGAATTACGTTGTTTTATTGTTCACGTAAGCAAGGAACACGTTTTCGAGCATAAAGATTTTGTAAATTATTTCGGAAAGAGGAAGAATCAAAAAGTTTTATATGTATTTTAGAGTGCTTATACAAAGGATTTATGTTAAAATAAAATAGCTTACCGTCATGTGCCTGTGCCTAAGGGGGACAGTTATGCTATTCCACGAACTTGAATATTTTTTGATGGTGGCCGAGTGCCTAAACTATTCTGTGGCCTCACAAAAGCTATACATTTCTCAACCCGGTCTAAGTAAAGTAATCGCCAATCTGGAAAATCAGTTGGGCACACAGCTGCTTTACCGCTCAACCCGGAAAGTCGAGCTCACCGAGGATGGACGGCGATTTTATCAACTGAGCAAAACTTACCTGGAACAATGTCGTGCTCTCGCGCAGGGAAAGAAGCCCAATACGGTTATTGGATCCCTGTCCATCGTCTTCGGAAATGTGGTAGACTCGTTTTATATGCCCTCCATCATCTCTGCCTTTGGAGAGCAGTACCCTGGAATCACAGTCAATACCCGTGTTCAGGATGCCGAGGAGATGCTCAAGGGGATCCGAAGCGGAAAGATTGACATCGGCCTGATTTCCTCTTTCGCCATTTGTGAACCTGCAAACATCCGCAGCGAGCTGTTGTACCCCTGTAAGCTCCAGGTTGTTGTATCAAAAGACCATCCCTTGGCCAGGAGGAAGGCCGTCCGGTTGGAGGAGTTGCAGGATGAACGTTTCATTTTTATACAGCCCACTATTAACCGGGGGTCAGAAACGCTGATGCAGCTATGTACTGCCGCGGGCTTTACCCCAAAAGTAGCAGAATATACCTCTGATTTCAGGTTGATGTTTATGTTGGTAGTCCAGAAGCGGGGCATCGCGTTTAATCTCACCATGCCAGACGCTGCCACATACCGCAACCTTTACAGCGTGGACATTGACTTGTCCAACCATCCAGAATTTGAAAGCCGGGCGGGCGTTGCACTGGTGTGGTGTGAAAAATGTGCCAATCCTGCTGTAGATGTGTTCCTGCGCACGGTTCGGAAGATGCGGATGGAGTTGTTGCCGAACAGCGAGAAAACATATGATTTCTAGAGTTCTGCAAAAATCCGGCAGGGAATATGTTCCCTGCCGGATTTTTTGTGGGACCTTGTTACAGTTTGAACAGGCTACCCAAGCCCAAATCATCCTGGATACCCAGGGTTCGCAGGGCGGCCCAAATGCTGGCCTGGTTGCTACTGATGGTTTTCAGGCCGGAGTCACTCTCATACAGTGGTACGCCGTCCAGAATTCCCAGGCCAGTACAGCTGACAAAGAGGGTATCTGCCTCTGGGCAAACGACCTCCCGGTTTAGCCGATACATCATGTCGATAGTGACCTTTGGCATCAATTTGGGATCCAGATACCCCAGGCCTTTAATCTTCAACACATCAAAGCCACTGTCAACCAGAAACTTGCGCTCCGCCTCGTTGACTTCGTCGGAATAAGGAGTGGAAACTACCAGCTTCTGGGAGCCTAGGGCGCGGAGCCCCTGGACTACAGCGGTAGAGGTAGTCAGGGCCTTGGCTCCAGAAGCTTCTTCTATACGGTCAATCAGCTCCTGATCGTAGCCATAGCCACCGATCAGACTGCCAGTGGTGCAGCAGAACACGATCACGTCTGGTTCTGCCCAGGCCAGGAGTTTTGCCGCCTCCACAACACGGTCCCCCATGGCCTTGAGCCCGGCTGGCGTCACAGCTTCGAACAGTACGCGTGTGGTGAAAATAGACACACCTTCCGGACGGTGCTTATTAAACTCTAACTCAGGTGCTGCTCCTGGTGCGGGAAAAATCAGGCCAATTTTGCCTCTCCATCCGTAATACATGGTGCTTCCTCCTTGTATTATAGAGTAGTAGTTATTAAAGCCCCTCTCCAAGGGCTGTGCTACACTGTAAGGG
>CALWOS010000261.1 GCA_944383185.1 uncultured Oscillospiraceae bacterium | reverse complement strand
GCTGCCTGGACTGCGGCGCCTCCACCGGGGGTTTTACCGATGTGCTGCTGCAAAATGGCGCGAAATGCGTCTACGCTGTGGATGTGGGATACGGCCAGCTGGACTGGAAGCTGCGTTCCGACGCGCGGGTCACCTGCCTGGAGCGGACCAATGTCCGTTACCTGACGGCGGAGCAGCTCCCGGATACGCCGGAACTGGCGGTGATGGACCTTTCTTTTATCTCCCTGGAGCTGGTATTTCCCGCCGTGGCGGCGCTGCTGCCCGACGGGGCGCCGGTGGTCTGCCTGGTGAAGCCCCAGTTTGAAGCTGGGCGGGAAAAGGTAGGAAAAAAGGGCGTTGTCCGGGACAAGGCTGTGCATCTGGAAGTGCTGGAGAGATTCCTCGCCTTCGCCCCGAAATTCGGCCTTGTGCCCCAGGGCCTGGACTACTCCCCCATCAAGGGACCGGAGGGCAACATCGAATACCTGGGCTGGCTCCAAAAGGGGGGCGAGGCCAGGGCGCTGGACCCCGCGGCGGTGGTGGAGGCTTCCCATGCCGCGGAGGAAGGAGGAAGACTATGACTGACCACATCGCCCTGTGCCCCAACCCCCTGCGGGACAAGGGGTATCAACTGGCTCTGAAGGCCCGGGAGATGCTGGAGGCGGAGGGCTATACCGTCACGGTGAGCCCCGTATACCACGGGGACGGCGCCGCGCCGCCTCCGGCAGGGCTGCGGCTGCTGCCCCTGGAGGAAGCGGTCCGGGGGGCGAAGCTCCTGGTTTCCTTCGGCGGGGACGGTACCATCCTCCGGGTGGCCCGGGCGGCCATGGAGCTGGACGTGCCCATCCTGGGAGTGAACCTGGGGAACAAGGGCTTTATGGCGGAGCTGGAGCGGGATCAGATCGACGGGCTTTTGGAGGCCGTCCGGGGCAACTACAAACCCAGCATCCGGATGATGCTGGAGGCGGAGCTCTGGCGGGAAGGGCGGCTGCTCCTCCGGGACGGGGCCCTCAACGACGTGGTGGTCTCCGGGGTGGTCCACACCATTGACCTGTGCGCCATGAGCGAGGAGACCGTGGTTACCCAGTTTTCCGGGGACGGCATTGTGGTCTCCACTCCCACGGGCTCCACGGCCTATTCCATGGCCGCGGGGGGACCCATTGTGGAACCCTGCGCGGAGAATATCATCCTTACCCCTGTGTGCCCCCACGCCCTGGCCGCCCGGTCTTTTGTCCTGGCCCCGGAACGGACGGTGACCATACTCCCCAGCCGCGCCGGGGACCGGGCGGTGCTCTCGGTGGACGGGGGCGCGGCTGTGCCCCTGCGGAACGGGGACGTGCTGAAAATCCGCAAATCCCGTCACCGCACCGTTCTGGCCCATGTGGGCAACAAAAGCTTTTTTGACAGAGCCTATGAGAAGTTAGGAGAACGCAGATGAAGAGCAAGCGACAGAGCATGATCCTGGAGATCATTGCCCAGCAGGATATCGAGACCCAGAACCAGCTGATGGACGCGCTCCAGGAGCGGGGCATCAGCTCCACCCAGGCCACCTTGTCCCGGGACATCAAGCAGCTTCGGCTGCTGAAGGAGCTCTCTCCCCGGGGGACTTACCGCTATGTGGCCGCCGGGCGGGGAGAATTGAACGGGAATGAGGACCGGCTGCGGACCATATTCCAGAAGAGCGTCACCAGCCTGGACGTGGCCCAGAACCTGGTGGTAATCAAGACCCTGCCGGGCCTGGCCGGGGCAGCCTGCTCCACTCTGGACGCCATGGATATCCCTGCCCTCATTGGGACCCTGGCGGGGGACGATACGGCTTTCCTGGCCATGAAGGACAACGAGGCGGCCCAGAATTTTGCCAAGGTCATAGAGGAGATGCTCTGAACGGGCCTCCTTCGGGGAAACGGAGCCTAGCATGCTGACAGATCTGCACATCGAAAATGTGGCCGTAATCCAGCGGGCGGAGCTGCGCTTCGGGCCAGGGCTGAACGTCCTCACCGGCGAGACCGGTGCGGGCAAGTCCATCCTGATTGACGCCCTGGAGGCCGTCCTGGGCGGGCGGACCAGCCGGGAGCTGGTGCGCACCGGAGCGGAGAGCTGCCTCATCACCGCGGTGTTCGACGCCGCGGGGACGGAAAGCTGGCAGGCGGAAAACGGCGTGGAGGACGAGGAGGGGCAGCTGCTGCTGCTCCGGCGCATTACGGCGGAGGGGAAGAGCTTGTGCCGGGTGAACGGCGCGGCGGTCACCGCCGCCCAGCTCCGGCAGTTGGGTACGCTGCTCTTGGACATCCACGGCCAGAACGACGGCCGCCAGCTCCTGGACGAGAAACGGCACCTGGAGTATCTGGACCGCTTCGGCGTTCCGGAAGCGGTGCGGGCGGCCTATGCCGCGGCCTGGGACGCCTTTCGGGAGACCCGGGAGGAGATCCGCCGCCTGGAACTGGACGAGGCGGAGAAAGAGCGGCTGACCCAGCGCCTCCAGGAGACCATTGAGGATCTCGCCAAGGCCCGGCTCCGGCCAGGGGAGGAAGCGGAACTCTCTGCCCGGCGGGAACGCCTGCGCAACGCCGGGAAGCTCACCGAGGCCATGGAGGGCGCCTATGCGGCCCTGTATGCCGGGGAGGAGAACGCCCTGTCCCTGACAGAGGATGCGGAGGGGTACTTGGGCCGGGCCGCCGCCTGGAGCGGGGAACTGGCCCAGGCGGAGCGGGACGTGGCCGAGGCGGCGGCGCTGCTCC
>CALWOS010000260.1 GCA_944383185.1 uncultured Oscillospiraceae bacterium | reverse complement strand
GGATCATCGAGCGGGGAAACCACGACACGCTTCTCGCCCAGAAGGGCCGCTATTACCAGCTCTATCACGGCATGTGCGAGTTGAGCTGATCCGGCCCGCATGGGCGCCGGAAGGCGCAGAAAATACCAGCGGCCGCAAAGCAAGCTTTGCGGCCGCTGGCAAAGGGATGGGCAAAGGGGTCATTATCCCCCGGCAAAATGTGCAAGTCATGTCTCTTGTCATATAAAAAGCCGCCGCGGACAGCTGCCGTCCGCGGCGACGTGGCGGAGAAGATGGGATTTGAACCCATGCTGCGCTCAACACGCACTACTCCCTTAGCAGGGGAGCCCCTTCGGCCTCTTGGGTACTTCTCCAAGCCGAATACAGAAATTGGATTGTTTGCTCCGCCGCAGGCCGCCGCTTTGCGGCGGAGTTTTGGCGGAGAGAGTGGGATTCGAACCCACGGAGGGTCTCCCCTCGCCGGTTTTCAAGACCGGTTCCTTAAACCGCTCGGACATCTCTCCGGATGGTCAGGTCGGTTTGCTAGAACATGTTAGCACAGTTGCGGGAAAATGTCAACGGCTTCTTTTCTCAGCGGGAAAATTCTTCTGCCCCTCTCCCGCCCTTCAGGGCCAGCGGCAGACCGCAGAAAACCCGCGTCACCTGCGCGGCCTCCCGGTTCAGGGCGCACAGGAATCGTCCCGTGGCTTCCCGCCAGGCCCGAAGCTCCGGGTCTACGGGCACGACGCCGCAGGAGATGTCCTCGCAAATCAGGACTTTGCTCTCCAGCTCCGTCCGGTGCAGTTCCGTCAGAGGGTCCCGGCCCTGCCGCATGCAGCGCAGGACAAAGCGCTCCAAATGGCTGATACAGGCCGCCGAGAGATCCGGTTCCCGGGACAGGTCGCACACGCAGACCTCCTCCCGGGGCACGCCCAGGGCCGCTACCGCGTACTCCGTCTTGCCCTGGTAGGCTCCCCCAATGATAAGATGCATGGATGCTCCCTCCTTAGCACAGTGCCAGCACGGCAAGGCCCACCAGCTCCCCGACGCTGATGGCGCAGCCGCTGATGTCCCCGCTCATGCCTTGTAGGTCCCGGCTGGCCCAGAAAATGACTGCGCCGCAGCTCAAAGCCGCCGCCGCCGGGGCCAGGCCCGCCCAGCCCCACAAAAGGGCCGGGGCGATGACCGCCGCCAGGAGCTGCGCGCCCACAACGGCGCCATGGACGGGGTTTTTCGACGCGGCGCCCCGGCCGCTGTAGCCGCTGGCGGGCAGCGGGGGCAGGTAGTTGATGGCCAGCGGGCTACAGCAGCGCACCGCCGCGGGCACGGCGATCAGCGGCAGCAGATTTTGCTCCCGTCCCACAGAGGCGGCTGCGGCGAACTGAAAAACGGACAGGACACACATGCCGATGATGGCGAAGGCCCCGGTGTGGGAGTCCTTGAGGATGCGCCGCCGCTCACTGAGCTCCCGCCGGGAAAAGATCGCGTCACAGCAGTCCATATAGCCGTCCAGATGGATGCCGCCGCTGAGAAGCCAAGGCGTCGCGCACACCGCGGCAGCGCCCAGCAGCCCAAAATCCCCCAGACGCAGCAGCGCGGCGACGCCCCACCACACCAGCCCATGGATCAGCCCCAGGACCGGAAGCCAGAGAAGCATCTGCCCCCTGCGGCTGTCATCCCAGAGCTTCCAAGGACAGGGGATGGAGGAAAACATACCCCAGGTCATCATCAGCGGCGTCAGCAAGCGTTTCACTTGGGCAGCGCTCCTTTGTACACAATAAAGTTACCGGCGCAGGCCTCCGCCACCACGTCCGCGTAGCGGCAGATATCCCGTTCCGTCTCCGCCAGGCCCCGGCGGTAGGCTTCGGTATAGCTGTCATAGACGGCGGCGTCGGAGCCGATGGCGTCGCTGACCACAACGGCGTGTTCCGCGGCGGTGAGAAAACGGCGGAGCCCCGCCATGACCCGACGGGGCGCGCCAGGGTCAAAGCCCTCCGGCGGAAACATCTCGTTGGACAAAAGGGCCGTGACGCTGTCCAGGAGATAGCAGCCCGGCTCCGGCCGCAGGGCGCCGATGTCCCGAAAGCGCTCCACCGTGGTAAAGCCCCAGCCCTCCCGTTCCCTGCGGTGGCGGGCGATCCGGGCCAAGTCCTCATCATCGCCGGGGTGCATGGTCGCCAGATAGTAGAGCCCGCCGTTCCCGGCCAGGTACCGGGCCAGGTATTGCGCCTTCATGGACTTTCCGTTTTTGGCGCCTCCAGAAATGAAGAGGATCATACGGTGAAGCAGTCATCCTTTCGTATCTCTTCCAGGTAATCATCGTTGATGTCCGCCTCGGCAAAGGTGGCCATATGGCTGAGCACGGCGCAGGCAGCGCCCACAATGGAGAAAGCCAGGGGGCAGCCGCTCCCCTCCCCCAGGCGCATGCCCAGGTGCAGGAATGGCTCCAGCTTCAGTTCCTCCGCCGCGATCCGGAAGCCGATTTCAAAGCTGGCGTGGGAGGGCAGCATGTATTCGTTGGCCAGGGGGGCCAGGCGCTTGGCGCACAATGCCGCCAC